>JBDSJK010000190.1:0-7698 GCA_039917535.1 Burkholderiales bacterium | reverse complement strand
TGGAGCGGCCGTGACATTTGGAATATTCGTCATTGCCGCCGCGTAGTCACCGGGTAAGGCGCGATAGCGATCCTGAAACGCGTAGTAGGCTGCAGCGACGGCGTTTTGCTGATCCGCGAGGTTTCTTACCCTGGCGTTCTGAACAAGCTCTTGACCTTTCAAGATGCCACCCAGTAGCAGTCCGATAATGACCAAGACTATTGCGATTTCAACTAAAGTAAAACCAGCTTGCTGATGTTTCATTGGGACCCTCGTCCTATTGGAGTGGAAGCAAATAGTGTAAAGCAATGTTCATGCCACGACAAATCTCTGGCTTAGCCGGAGGTCTCGGAAAGCGGGCCTTTTGCTTCGGTTGTTGTATGGTTCACCGCACCGCAATGAAATTCCTTCCTCCCTTTCAAGGCTCTATC
The DNA here is from genome assembly GCA_039917535.1 of Burkholderiales bacterium. Lineage (GTDB taxonomy): Bacteria > Pseudomonadota > Gammaproteobacteria > Burkholderiales > JALYOK01 > JBDSJK01. Next base: position 7,288 of record JBDSJK010000190.1, on the reverse strand, counting down.
GAGGTGGGGATGGGTGGAGCGGTTGAAGGCATGACCGTCTAAGCAAACCCATCCCAACCCCCTCCCGGCCTCCTTGAAAGGGGAAGAGCGCGGCCTTTGATGATCGAAGGTTTGTCGATAGTTTGACAGCCTGGTCGGAATAACGACAAGTCCATGTCCTAAATTAAACGGCGTAACGACCCAGTACTTCACGATTAACCTCTATACCTAACCCTGGTTTTTGCGCAACATCCACCCAGCCGCTTTGTTGCACGACGGCTGGCGAGATGAGTTCGTGGCGAAACGGGTGCGAGGAGGTGTCATATTCCAAAATGGGCTCAGTGGGGAATACGGCATGGTGGGTAACAGGCAGTGCGGCGATCAATTGTAGCGAGGCGGCCTGCGAGATGCCCGATCCCCACACGTGGGGATTGATCTGCACGCCGTGGCTTTGTGCCAGCGCGGCGATGTGCCGGCAGGCTGTAAATCCGCCTGCAGAGCCAATGTCCGGCTGGGTCACGTCTACGCAACCGCGGCCAATGAGCTCGCGAAAACCAAACAGCGTGTGCTCGTTTTCGCCACCTGCGATCGGGGTGCTGAGTTTGTCGCGCAGTGTGCGATAGCCGGCGTAATCTTCAGGAACAACGGGTTCTTCGTACCAGCGCAGGTTGTATTCCGCTAGCCCGTTGCCCAGACGCAGCGCATCGCTCAACCCGTAGCCGTGATTGGTATCGACCATCAGCGTAACCTCTCGCGACCCGAGCGAGCGCTTGATCTCGCGCATCACCGCTAAATCGTCGTCGATGCCATAGCCTAACTTTACCTTCATGGCGCGGAATCCGGCTTCGTAGTGTGCGAGGGCCTCTTCGCCTAAGCGCTTGGCTTCGCCCTGTCCGGTGATGCGATAAAAGCCCGTCGCGTAGGCCGCCACGCGGGTGCGGAAAAATCCGCCGAGCAGCTTTGCAATCGGCACACCGTAATGCTTCCCGGCGATGTCCCATAGGGCAATATCCACGGCGCTGATGGCCGCGACCACCGCGCCTTTGCGGCCATAGTCGCGAGTTTGATGATACATCTTGTGCCATAGCACTTCTGTCGCGAGCGGATCGGCGCCGATCAACAGCGGCTTTAGCGCATAGTCGATGGCGGCGGCGGAAATCTGAGGTGGTTCCAAGCCTTGGTTGAACGCTTCGCCCCAGCCTACGATCCCATCATCCGTGGTGATTTCCACGATGGTCGATGAGCGCTTGTTCACCCAGCCTTGGGAAAAGGCGAATGGCTGCTTGAGCGGGGTTTGCAGGGCGTAGGTTTTGACAGCAGCGACCTTCATTCTTGACTCCTTTTTTCAAGTTCTTTCAGTTTCTCGTTCAGGAAATGCCACTCATGGGGATCATTGATCTTGCCACTTTGCAACAAACCGCCCAGTAGCACCTTCGCGCTTTCCAGTTCATTCATATCTTCGCGCAGGAAAATGTCCATTTGCTGCGCCCATCTTGGCACGTCTTTGCCCGTCGCATACTGGCGCAGCGCCGCCGCATAGCGTGAGGCCAGCGGCAAATCCTTGAGGCGGTGTTTAGCAAGCACGACACCATGGGCGAGCCAGGGCCAGCGCCGGTTGGGGTCCTGCAGAAAGGCTTGGTAAACGAAATCTAACATGCGTCGCTGTTTGGCTTCGATGGGAACTTCCGCGTAAAGGCGGCTGGCGCTGAGCAGCGGATACTGGCTTTGCGGATCGAGCGCCATGATGCGAGCGAGCCATTGTTCCACGCGGGCGTAATCGAGATCGCGAAACGGAATGCTAATGCCCGGCTGATTGTCGAATGCCTGTAGATACAGCATCAGCGCCTTAGACAGGCCAAGCGGCTCTCCCAAGCTAGTGGCGGCTAGCGCTGCGTTGCTTGGCGGCACAGCAAGGTCGATCGCGCGCGCGTGGGGAGCGGGTGTCAGCCCGTGGACGACGAATTGCAGCACCAGGGCCGCCAGCAGGCCCAGCTTGAGTTGCCACGGTAGGGCGGAAAGGCTGCGTTTGCCCACTTAAAAATTCCTTCGCCGCAAGTCAAATAGCGCCGCAAGGCTTAGCAGAACCGTATACACAACGCATTGCACAATCAACCACGGCACGTCAGGCACGTAGGTATCGCGTCGCAGCAGCCAGCCGGTGTGGGTAAACAAATCCAAGCGCGGTAGAAAAAATGCGATACCGCTCAGCGCATAGTCAGCGATACGGCTCAGCACGCCACCGCCCTCGCTGGCCTGTGACGCGCCGATGAGTTGCAACGCGGCCATAGAGCGGGACAGCGCGTAACAACCCAACACCGCGCCCAATGACGACACCACTTGGTTCAGCGTCAACACGCAAAACAAACTCAACGCCGCGACGATGGCCAGCTCAAGAAATAGCGATAATCCCCATAGGGACGCGCGCGGTAGATCGGCAAAAAAAGCCTGCGGCAAGGCAAAAATGAAGGCTAGAACCAGCGCGACACCCAGGTAGCCTAACAGTTTGCCAAACAAATAGGACGAGCGCGGCAGATCGCGGGACAGCATGAGTTCCATTACTTTGTCGTTGGCTTCGCGAACTTGGCTGACGATCACGAACGCGGCGAGCACAAACACTGCTGCGAGGCGATACAATATGGCTAGAAACGTCAACTGAAATTCGCGGGTTTCGGTAATGGCGACTTGTTTGAGGAACAGCGTAATGGCCAAGCCGATCGCCAAAATAAAAAGCGCCAGGCGCAACAGCTTATTCCGCGCGGCTTCCAGCAAGGTGTAATGGGCGATAGTCAGCAGCTTGCTAGTCACGATTAGGCTCCGAATTGTTGGATGCGAAATGATATAGTGGCTGCACTCATCGCTGCAATTTACTTACGTTGACTTCGTTCAAAACATTGGATCCGGCAAGCAACGCAACGCCGTCGTTAGGGGGGCTGGTGTTTGTTCGCCGCTTGTTGCCTGATCGGCGCTGGACGGTAATCTTAATGTTGTTGAGTTTACACGTCGCGCTCACGGGTGGCTTGTCCAACTTCGCCGCTCGGGCATTGCTGGTTTCCCATCTCGGATTTTTCTTGCTCTGGCAGCCCGTGGTGCGCGCCGATCGAAAGTTGCGGCCTGTTTCGATCGTGCTGTTTGCACTGTTTGGCGCAGCCTTGTTTTTTGCCAGCGGCGGTTGGCTGATCGCGCTGTGGCTGGCGGGGCTGATCGGCATCATGGGCGGGCGCGTGCTCACCGCGCAAATGCCGCGGCTGCGTTTGTTCCACCAGCTTTCCGTGGGGTTTCTGCTCGTTCTATTATTATTTTGGGCGGTTCCGGTTTTGATCGCCGGTATCGATGTGCCTGACGTCGTCGCCCACGCGGTGCGCTATGGCCTGCCGTTGCTGCTGGTCGTGATGTTGTTCTTGCCGCTGGAAAGCGCCGCCACGGACGCGGGGCGGGTGATCGATTTTTTTTACGGCTTGTTGTTTTTTCTGCTGGTTAGTGTGCTCGTGCTGGGTAGTTTGGCGTTCATGAAATACGCGGGCAACTATTATCTCGCGCTTTCAGGCACCATCATGACAGTCGGCGTAACGCTGTTGTTGCTGGGCGTATTGTGGAATCCTTCGGAAGGTTATGCAGGGCTGCAGACTTTCTTTTCGCGCTATCTGCTTTCTGTTGGTTTGCCGTTCGAAACCTGGCTCCAACAACTGGCGGAAGGCGCGGAAAAGCATACGGATCCGGATCAATTTCTGCGCTTCGCGATCGATCAACTCAACAGCCTGCCATGGGTGATAGGTGGCGCTTGGAATTCGCCTAGCAACTGCGGCGAGTTCGGCCAGACCAGCAAAGAAACCGCGAGCTTTGCCTCTCATGACCTCACTCTTGCGCTTTACACTCGCATTCGATTAAGCCCCGCGATTTTGCTTCACATGCGACTGCTGACCCAGTTGCTCGGTGAATTTTACGAGGCAAAACGACGCGAGCAACTGCTGCGCCAAAACGCTTACATCCAGGCGGTTCACGAAACCGGGGCGCGCTTAACCCACGACATTAAGAATCTTTTGCAGTCGCTTTTTTCCCTTGCCTCCGCGGGAGAGAATTTGCCGCGTGACCAAATGGACGCCTACGCCCAGTTGATCCAGCGCCAACTTCCGCCGCTTACCAAACGCTTACAACTGACGCTTGAACGGCTGCGCGCACCCCAGGAACAATCCGTCGGCATCACCCTACCGGCACCTGAGTGGTGGGAGGGTCTCAAGGCCCGTTACGAAGGACGCAATATAGAGTTTGTTACTTCCGGCCACAGCGATGTCGTCGTGCCAAGAAATTTGTTCGACAGCATTACGGAAAACTTGCTTGAAAACGCACGCCGCAAGCGCATTGATCAAGCTGGCCTGCAAATCACCGCGACGCTGGACACGACGATCGGCATCGCGCTGAGTGTTTGCGACACGGGCGCTGCGTTACCCGAGACGGTCGTGGCGAAATTATTTCATCAGCCCGTCAGCTCCCAAACCGGTACCGGCATCGGTCTCTATCAAGCTTACCGACAGGCCCACAACGGCGGTTTTGTGTTGAGCCTGCAATCCAATGAAGCGGGTAAGGTTTGCTTTTCGCTGGTGAAGCGCGATTAGGTTTTTTAAGTGCATGCCACGAGAGGCAATACCAGAGCGGCGCTCAGGGCAGGCCTTGCCACCGGGCAAGCTGGTAGCGGGCCCTGGCGCGGTTGCTTACGGTAGCCGGCCCGCGGCGATCATCTTGGCATAGAGAATGTTGGGTGACAGCCAGATAACCATGTCGTCGAATTCGCCGTTGGGCGCACCCGCTCCAGCGCGCTCGTGGCTGACGAAAACTTTGTCGGCGGGTGCGGTCGCATTGGGATTCGGATTTGCATTTTCATCGACTCGCGTACCGCTGGTGTCTGGATGCGCGCCATTGGGGCCCGTTGAGTAAATCACTGCGACCGCGGTGTCCACCAATGACCGGTTCGCCGCGCAAGCCGTTGCGGTCATACCTGTTGCGGTGCTGCACACTTTCAGATCGGGCGCCAGCGTTGCCATGCCGACGTTGCGCATTTCACTGTTGGATCCCGTGATCGACCCTTCACCGGTGAAGTCTTTGTCGTTGTTGGCTAATAGAGAACCCGCTGGACTGCGATCAACGTTGGCGACTGCGTAATGAATACGGTTGTTCCAGGCATCTAGAACATAACCATTTGCATCGATCGGACCGATGCCGAGTGTCGTGCCAGGAACGAACCCATCCCAAAAATTGGTGCAGTTGCCCCTTTTGTCTGTGTCCACGCCCGACGGCACCTTAGATTCAACGCCCGTAGCGCCCGGCGCAGCGGGGCACGGAAGCCGACCCTGTGCCGCCGCAAATCCAATCAACGCCTCACGGATTTCATCCAATGTTTTTTGCGTTTCGCTCACACGGCGCAGTTCAATTTGCGTCGTGAACGGAACAATAATACCGGCGAACAACGCACCCAAAATCAACAGCACGACGGCTAGTTCGATAAGCGTGAACCCTAATTGTTTATGCACGCTAAATGTCAACGAGAGGCCCTAAAAAAATAGTTGGTCATTGAAGGTAGTCGAGGGTGCCAGCTGGCGGTCGAAAGTTAGGCCGACCCCTGCGAGATCGACATTATTTACGCTGTCAAAATAATCATTGCGATTTGAGCTAGTGCGCAATTGCGCGCTAGCTTTGGCGGCGGTTGCCGGAAGCGTGGGCCCAGCCATCATTACCAAGAACGGGATATCCGTTCGCTCAATGTTGCCATCTAGCATGGTGGTCAGGCATCGGTCACCCGGCGTGACGGCGCAGGCGGTGCCATTGCCGCTCGGTGCAAAGGCCTCGCTCACGGCGCCCAGTGTTAGTTCGTTCCAATGATTATCAAGATACCAACTAGGTAGATCAGGATAAACGCGAATTTCAGACACAGTCAACGTACCTGTCCCACCGGTAATGAATCCCTGTCCGACTTGTGTCGGTGGGGTCGGGTCGGGGACGACGTTATCATCAGCCAGGTTGGAGTCCTGAAAGTCCGTAACCGTAACGCAGGAGTTTGGCGTTGCCAGACAAGTGGACAGCGAGGCATTACTGCGAGCTACCCGACGGGTTGCGGTGGTCAGCGCCGTCGCGGGCGTTTTCGTCACCGTATATGTTCCAGTCGACGGATAAGTGATTTCAACGAGGCGACTTGTTACCCCGACGGGGAGGAGGGGGCTCAGTATCGTTCCTCGGCAGTCGACTGATTTCTCCCCTAATGAAGTCCAGGTGCACGTCCCATTGGCGACGGTTAGTCCGGTCGTGTTCCTTACCATATTACTAGTTACTGTTCCTCCGAGAGCGATTGTTCCACTTGTAACGCTCCAGGTGAAGTCCGTAGAAAACGATTTCCCTACCGCGTGAGTTGGCAATAGCCCGACTCTGCTGCCCGGCACCGATTGATAATTGTTAGCATTATCGGGGTTCGCGAAAGGCGCAAGCCACGGATAATTCACTTTACCAAGCGGAGAGTAGTTCTGGCTGAAACGCTGCACGGCAGCCGTAACTTGTCGCCCTACGCGCGCTTCAACTTTGGCCATCAACTCGTCAATAGTGACAAAGATCAATCGGTCATTAAACGTTTCGCTAAGCTGACCCGCAATGAAGTCATTGTCAAAGTCGGCGTTGCTAAATACGCATGGCGGTGTGGGGCATCCTGCAGAGGGAGTGACAATGGTTACTGAGTCCAGGTATTGACTTGCTCCGCCGAGGTTGGGCGATGCGGGTCTGGCTTGGCCGTTGATGGCCGGGCCAGGAACTAGCACCACAAAGGCAACGCGATCGGATAGTACGTTACCCGCTGCGTCTCGGACGGTCAGCCATGAGTAGGGCAATGATGTAGGCGGCGCGCCCGCGCCGGGGCAAACGAATCCCGCGTGGCTCAAGGCAAGAATGTCAGAATTCAGATAGGTTACACAACCGGGCTGCGCGAGATTCGCGGAGACCGCATACCAAGGCATCACGCCCGTAGGGTCATTTTCGTTGGGGCCCAAGTCAGGAATCGCCAGGGTGCGCCACGGCAACCTACCGATGCAGCGAGCATTTGCGTTGTCTAAAACCATAGGCAATCCGTTCAGCTGCGATACGTCGAAACAACGCGTATCCGTGTCACCATCGTAGTTCTTCGGGATTTCCGTCGCACCAAAACCATCGGGTGCGGGCATATCACCCGGACGCTGAGAACTGCCGGCGGCGGAGGTTATACTGTATGCGATCAGCGCATCTCTCGCGCTACTGAGAAGCACGGCGATATGTCGTTCCCGATCAAACTTGACTGTGT
>JBDSJK010000189.1:0-14394 GCA_039917535.1 Burkholderiales bacterium | reverse complement strand
AAAGGTATCTTATGGCACGCTTGAATGCCGCATGGAACGTTTTTGTGCAGGGCGCGATTTGGGTGTTGTCGTAGCGCTTTCCGACGAAGACCCTGATCTGGTGGTCGTTACAGCGATGGTTATTGGAGATTGACGATGTATGAATTTAAAGACGCCGGGCTCAAAGATGTATGGCTCGCCAACGGCTATGTCATAAAGAAAACGCCTTATGGCGAGGCTGTGGCGATTGAGGATGTTCCAGGGTTAACCCGTGTGATTTGTGCGGCGCTGGTGAAGAAGCCCGGTCGCCTCACCGGTGCGGAATTTCGTTATCTGCGACTGCATTTGCGCTTGTCGCAAAAGTCGCTCGCGAAGCTGTTCGGAAACACTGAACAGGCGGTGGCGTTGTGGGAGAAAAATGACCGGGTGCCACTCTGGGCAGACAAGCTCCTTCGGCTATTGTGGAGCGAAAAGGAGAACGGAAACGAGACCATCAAACGCGTCATGGATCGGCTTGATGTGATTGAGCGTTTAGTGTCATCGCGGATTGTTGTTTCGGAGACGAAACGCGGCTGGAAAAGCCGGGTGGAGGAATTGATCGCGTGATAGTTGTTTGTGAGACAAGAATGCGAAAATCAACGTCTTATTGCAAAAATCGCCGTTTGTTGCAATAAGAAATATCACTATCTCAAAGTTTGCAATATGGCCTAACGCACATCCGGCTCAAAAAACACCCATCTCGCGCTTGGCCATTTTTCTTGCATGCGCGCTTCAACGACATTAATGGCGTCGACCATTTCATCAGCCGTGTAGCCGTTTTTCATTTTCGCTTTGACGGCGATCACCAATTGCTCGCCCCAGGATAACGTGATGATGCGAAACACGCGCTCGACTTCCGGTTGCGCAGCGACGAAAGTTTCTATGTCTTGGCGCAATTCCGGCGAGGCGGATTCACCGACGATCATCGCCTTGATCTCCACCAGAATGAAAATGGCGACGAGCATGAGTAACACGCCGACGCCGATGGAGCCCATCGCGTCGAAGATCAAATTGCCAGTTAGTTGCGTCAATCCCACGCCTAGCAAGGCAATAATAAGGCCACCGAGCGCGGCGATATCTTCGCCGGTGACGACCAGCAATTCCGATTGGCGAGTGGTGCGCGCCCAGCGCAACAACGATTGTCCGCCGCGCTCAGGGGCGAGCGCTTGCAACGCGCCCCACAGCGAAAACGATTCGAGCGCGATTGCAAACGTGAGCACGATTATTGCCACATAGGCGTGGTCCAGCGGGTGCGGATGTTTGAGACGGTCGATGCCTTCGTAAACAGAAAACGCGCCGCCGACGAAGAACAGCAGCAGCGCCACCATCATCGACCAGAAATATACGACTCGCCCGTAACCGAGCGGGTGGTCATCGCTCTCAGGACGCTTGGCCTGTTTCATGCCGAGCAACAGCAGGCCTTGATTGGCGCAATCGGCGTAGGAATGAATCGCCTCCGCCATCATGGAGCCGGAATTCGTGGCGACGGCGGCGACGGTTTTGGCGATGGCAATGCCGGTATTCGCGCCGAGTGCGTAGAGGATTGCTTTAAGTGAGCCGGAAGCCATGGTCATTGGGAATCAGTTGATTGAAGAAGAGTTGTCATGCTGAGTGAAGCGAAGCATCAGCTTTTAACAACCTATGGCGGGCCGGAGAGCCAATATGCATGCGGCTTTCCGGCTAATTTGTTGACTAATCGGCGAACGAGTTCGTAAGAAACAGCGCAACAACGAACACAAAAATCAAGCCGAGGTTCATGCCAGGCCACGTTAATTATTGAAGGTCAGGTAGATCTTGTCGTCTTGAGCCGGGTAGGCCAATCTCACTTCGCTACCGGATTTGACGAGTTTGCCGCAGCCGTCGTATTTCCATTTGTTCCATTTCAGGCATAGCTTGCCGCCTACGACGCGCCATTCGCCGCTGTCAACGGCGTGACCTTCTTGACCCGACATACTGCCATCGTCTTTGAAGGTTAACCGATAAGTGGTCGACGATGGCCCCGTCGCCGCCAATCGTTTGCCTTTGACCATGGTCAGAATTTCCTCGTCGCTCAACACCAACTCATCGGCAACCGCAGCGCCGGCGAGGCTCAACGAGCCCACTAAGATTAGTGATTTGAAATGGCGCATGGTCTCTCCTGCGTAGAATGCTGCATAAAAATTTAAATCGATAAACGTCTTGCTTGATTGAATTATGCAGTGTTTTGTGCAATGCGAAAAGAACGGAACTATTATGCAGACGCGTAGAATAGCGGGATGAAAACCAGTAAAGACATTTTTTCGCACCGCAAATATTGGGCCGCTCGCTTCGGCCCCGCGCCCTACTTGCCCATGTCGCGTGCGGAAATGGACGCGATAGGCTGGGATTCCTGCGACATTATCATCGTCACCGGCGACGCTTACGTCGATCACCCCAGCTTCGGCATGGCCATTGTCGGGCGTTTGCTGGAGTCGCAGGGCTTTCGCGTCGGCATCATCGCGCAGCCCGATTGGCATTCGGTGGATGCGTTCCGCGCGCTGGGGCAACCGAATCTGTTCTTCGGCATCACCGCCGGCAACATGGATTCAATGGTCAACCGCTACACGTCCGATCGGCGCATCCGTTCCGACGATGCGTACACGCCGGGCGATGAAGGCGGTAAACGCCCGGATCGGTCTGTAATCGTTTACGCCCAGCGCGCTCGCGAAGCCTTTGACGTGCCCGTCGTCGTCGGCGGTATCGAGGCAAGCCTGCGCCGTATCGCGCATTTCGATTATTGGTCGGAGAAAGTGCGGCGTTCAGTGTTGGTGGATGCCAAAGCGGATTTGTTGGTATACGGCAATGCGGAACGCGCCATTGTCGAGATTGCTCACCGGCTTGCCGCGAAAGAGCCGATTGAAACTATCACCGACATTCGCGGCACTTCGTTTGTGCGCAATGGCGTGCCCGACGGCTGGATCGAAATCGATTCGACTGAGATTGATATGCCGGGTGCGCTGAATCCGCCGATTGATCCTTATGCGATGGAGCCGGCAACGGCGAGTGCAAGTGCCTCCTTCCCCTTCAAGGGGGAGGTTGGGAGGGGGATGGGTAATCGCGATCAGGTGCCTCCACCCATCCCCACCCTAGCCCTCCCCTTGAAGGGGAGGGAACCTTCTAAAGACGATGCTGCAATCACAAAAAACAACGGCGCAACTGTCAACGTCGTGCGTTTCATCAAACACGTTAAAAACCAAGACCGCGAGCGCAGCGTGATCCGCATGCCCGCCTTCGAGCGCGTCGCGAACGATCCGGTGTTGTATGCGCATGCGTCGCGTATCCTGCACGTCGAATCCAACCCGGGCAACGCGCGCGCGCTGGTGCAGCGTCACGGTGACAAAGACGTGTGGCTCAATCCGCCGCCGATTCCGCTCACCACCAAAGAGATGGACGGCGTGTACGAGTTGCCCTACAAGCGTCTCCCACACCCGATCTACGGCAAAGCGAAAATCCCTGCTTACGAGATGATTCGCTTCTCGATTGCGATTCAGCGCGGCTGCTTCGGTGGCTGCACGTTTTGCTCGATCACCGAGCACGAAGGCCGCATTATCCAAAGCCGCTCGGAAAATTCCGTGATTCGCGAGATCGAAACGATTCGCGATTCGGTGCCGGGTTTCACCGGCGTGATTTCCGATCTGGGCGGCCCGACGGCGAACATGTATCGCCTCGCCTGCAAATCAAAAGAAATCGAGTCGGCGTGCCGGCGGCCTTCGTGCGTGTATCCCGTCGTGTGCCCCAACCTCAACACCGACCACGCGCCGCTCATCAAGCTCTATCGTCGCGCGCGCGAATTGCCGGGCATTAAGAAAGTGTTGATCGCTTCCGGCGTGCGCTACGACTTAGCCATCGAATCACCCGAATATGTGAAGGAACTCGCGCAACATCACGTCGGCGGTTATTTAAAAATCGCGCCGGAGGCAATCGGCGAAGGCCCGCTTTCGAAGATGATGAAGCCGGGCGTCGGGACGTATTACAAATTCAAGGAACTATTCGACAAATTTTCGAAAGAGGCGGGAAAAGAGCAATATCTGATTCCCTACTTCATCGCCGCCCATCCGGGCACCACGGACGAGGACATGTTGGAACTGGCGCTATGGCTGAAACAAAACGGCTTTCGCGCCGATCAAGTGCAAGCGTTCTTGCCCTCGCCCATGGCCACGGCCACGGCGATGTATCACTCGGGCAAAAATCCGTTGCGCAAAGTCACCCGCGACAGCGACGAAGTGGTGATTCCGAAAGGGCTCAAGCAGCGACGTTTGCACAAGGCGTTCTTGCGCTACCACGATCCTGAAAATTGGCCGCTGCTGCGCGACGCGCTCAAAACCATGGGCCGCACGGATCTGATCGGCCCCGGCAAACGTCAACTGATCCCCAGCTTTCAACCGCTGGGCACGGGTCGCACCCCGCAGGCCGCACGGCGCGCGGAGAAAACCAAATCGTTTCGTACCCAGCACACGGGGTTGCCGATTATGCCGCGCCTTACCGCTGCGCGCAAACCGGCGCTTAATCCCGGTAGCCCGACCGGGCGAGGAAAACGCCGCTAGCGATAGGCTGGAGAGGCTTACAGATAGGACGCCTCCAGGCATTCATGCCTGCAAGCCTCATGGGTGCTTGCTCTCAGGGATGGTATGTTGAAAATCGCCATCTGATAAGGCGTTCCGGGCGGGATGGCCGATTTTCCCGATAGTCGCTCAGCACTATTGGCCTAAAACCCGAATACTGCTAATATAACAATTGTTATAACGTTAGCGAGCGCAAATATTATGCAAGCCCTCAAACTCACCCAAATCGGTAATTCCGTCGGCGTCATCCTGCCGAAAGAAATCCTTGCGCGGCTGAAAGTCGAGAAAGGCGATACGGTTTTCGTCACTGAATCGCCCGATGGCGTGCGTATCACGCCCCACGACCCTAGGTTCGAAACGCAGATGACTGCAGCGCGCAAAATCATGAAGAAGCGCCGCAATGTCCTCAAAGAACTGGCGAAATGACGGAATGGATTTGGCTGGACATCGCGGTCATTTACGCGGTTCATGACGAACAACTCGCCGAGCATGGCGGCTCGGCAGGCGTGCGCGACAGTGGTCTGCTTGAATCCGCGCTCACGAGGCCGCAGAATTTAACCGCCTACGGCCAACCGGATGCTATCGATCTCGCAGCCGCCTATGGCTTCGGCATCGCGAGCAATCATCCTTTCATCGACGGCAACAAACGCACCGCTTTTGTCGCCGTCGAACTGTTCCTCGAGCTTAATGGCTACGAACTCACGGCGACCGACGCGGATTGTGTATTGACCATGCTCACCCTCGCGGCAAGCGAGATCGACGAAGCCGCCTCCGCGAACTGGATCCGAGGCAACAGTCGATTGCGCTGAAATCGCCGCCCCTCATTCGTTAAGGAGGCAGCACTTCTTGTATTTCTTACCGCTGCCGCAAGGGCAAGGATCGTTGCGGCCGATTTTGGGCGTCTCGCGCAGGTACGGCAAGGCCATTCCGTCATACTCAAATTCGTCTGGGTCATAGGTGTCGGCGTCCCGAGTTTCGTCGAAGCAGACACAGTGCTCCATTTCGCTGACTGCGTCGCGCACATAGCCTTTCCCATTTTGCAATCTACGCTGCCAAGAATTTGCCGTGGAACTTTGCGCGGCCATCGTGACGTCATTAAAATCGGTAACCATCTCATCCGCCAGCTCGTCGGCATACCACTCGCGAATGCTGGCAAGTGCCGGCGCCGGACCAATGTCGCACAGGCTGCACACGATGGAGGACAAAAAAATGCTATCGCGCTCCGATTGCGCCAGCGCGCACTGATTGAATGCCTCACGCGCGCCCAGTTGTTCCATGTAGACGACGACGTCCACTGCGTCGGCTTCGCCTTCGAGACAGCGAGTGGTCAACGCATCCAGCGCGGCGTTGCGCACCCAAACGCTGACTTGTGTGTCCTCGGCCAACGCTTTGATCGGCGTCAAGTCACCGTCGCACACGCTGGCGATGGCGCGACCCCGAGTTTCCCCACTGAAATCGCCAAACAAATCTTCAGCAATTTCCTCGGGCTGCGTCGCCAACGCGATCATCGGGCGATAAGCCGCTTGCTCGCGAAACTCGGCCAACAGGCAAATCGCATAGATGTGCAGCATGTAGCCAGAATCGCGCGCAGGCACGGGGTCCGCCGCGAGCCGCGTGAGGACTTCGACGAGTTGAGGCGCAATTTCCTCGCGCACCCCGCGGGCCGCCCTGATCGCCTCGTAGGGATAGGGTAGGATCAGCCGCTCCAGCGCGGGGCGTATCGTTTCCTACGCAGTGGGAACGGGTATTTCTTGCGACGTCATGGGTTCCAGCATTTATCCCCCGTTTGGGACTTGTCCCCCGTTTGGGACTTGTCCCTTGTTCGGGATTAGCCAAGCACAAGAACGCGCCACCGCTGGCTATCCGCCCGTGCATCACTCGGATGCCTATCGAACGGCTTGTCCATCCGACTACCGGATCGTGGCGCGCGACTCACTAACCGTACCTCGGTAGTTTAGCCCAAAAGCATAGACTCGCCGCCACCCATGCCAGCCTTGGCGGCGTGAAAGCCCTATTACTTTTGGCCTAGGTCGAAAGACATATTGTCAAGGGTGCAAAGCGGGCGCATCGTTGTGCGCGGAGCGGCATTTCACTTGGAGTAAAGCGCGGGCCCTCATTAGCGGCAGTTCATCTGCAGTCAGCGGGCTTCCGAACCATGCTAACGGCTTAACTTCGCTCTCTGGGTAAATAATTCGAGCCTGGATCCTTTCGTTCCGCGTAGCTGAAGGACGCGTTGAGCGCGCGCAAGCAGATCTAGCGCCCGAACCCCTCAACCGGCAAGATGTTTCTCGATCTCGCGGATGGGTACCTTGACATAGTCCTTATCGATTTCGCCGCGCAGCGCCTGGTGGAGCGCCGGCGAATAGGCCGACCGGAGCATGCCAAGCGCACGCGGCGCGGCGATGATAATGAGATCGCTGGTCTCTCCCGCCGCGATCGCCGCGTCGAGCCGCCGGGCCAGGGACTCGAGGAAATCGCGCTCCGCTGCATCGTGCCAATCGGTCTGCTCGACCGCGCTGCGTGCGTTGCCGAACGATTGATGCACCCGCCCGGGCTGGTCGGTTCCCTGCTGATGAGTCGGCGCATTGTCGTGCTCGCGCACTTCCCTGGTGTCGAGCTTCAACGCGGCAGGCGAACCGCTGTTCTCGAGGATCAGCGCCTTGCCGCCGTCGCACACGACGACCCACGCACCGGTAGCGATGTTCATTTTGTCCATGTTGGCAGGAAGGTTAGCATAGCTTGGGCGCAATGTCTTGCTGATCATCATTGTTCCCGACGAACAGCAACGCCAGTGGATGCAAGTCCTGGGGCCGATGCTTCAGCAAGCCTGGAAGCCCGGTTGGGCTGACGCATGAAGCCCAACAACAACTTGGCCTCTTGCGATAAGCTTGGCCTATGCGATACCGCCGTGGAGAATTAAAGGGGCCAGGCTCGATTTATCTCGACCGTTTCCCATAAATTAAATCGAGCAAGCGTAAGCGGGAGATGGAGAAGTTGTTTGCGGCTTTTTTAAGGGCGCTCAGCGCCGCGAGGTTTAGTCGTTTCGGGCGACGCGCATATGCCGCGGGCTACGACGGCACCAATGTGCCGCCGCCGGGCAGAAAGGTAATAGTGGGAAACCCCCACTTGACTAACGGCCTACAATGGGCAATACTTGTTAAATGACAATTCGTGTACAAGCCCGCCACAAAAACACCGATTCCAAGGGCCGAGTGACACTCGGCGGCCACTTCGCGAACCAAGCTGTTATCGTCGAGCACCGGAGCGATGACGAGGTCGTAATCCGGCTCGCTCGCGTGATCCCGGAGGGCGAAGCATGGCTCTATGAGAACCCGAAAGCGCTGGCATCGGTGCGGCGTGGACTTGATCAGGCGCGCAAGGGCAACGTCACGAAACAGCCGCCCGATCTGAAAGCGGCGGCGAAACTCGCCGCGCAGCTTGAGGACTGATGCCCTTCACGCTGGTCTGGCTTGAGGAGTCAGCGGACACCTTCCACGAACTTGAAGCGGTGGCCCGGCAGTCGCTCGAGAACCGACAGAAGTCCCAGAAGGCAAAGGCTTCGAAGCAGGAAGGACGCTTCAAACAAGTCGTCAAGTGCGTTGAACTCCTCCAGGCAAACCCTCGCCACCCGGGCCTCAACACAAACGAATACCACTCGATCGAGAGCCCCTACGATCCTGACACGAAGGTCTTTGAGGCTTACGTGCAAAATCGCACGCCCGGCGCCTACCGCGTCTTCTGCTGCTACGGCCCAAAGAAGGGCGAGATCACGATCATTGCTATCACGCCGCATCCGTGAGGACGTGTGCATGGCGAACATAGATGGCTTCCCCAACGCTGGGAGCGCGAAGGTGATCGACCCTACGTACCTAAGCCCGACGATAAATCTCCGCACCCTGCTTCACAAACTCCACCGCTTTTTCTTCCATGCCCTTCTTCAAAGCTTGCTGTTCGTCCACACCTTGCTTGGCCGCGTAATCGCGCACGTCCTGCGTGATTTTCATCGAGCAAAAATGTGGCCCGCACATGGAGCAAAAATGCGCGAGTTTGGCGCCTTCCTGCGGCAGGGTTTCGTCGTGGAATTGTTTGGCCTTGTCGGGGTCGAGGCCGAGGTTGAACTGATCGTCCCAGCGGAATTCGAAGCGCGCTTTCGATAAGGCGTTGTCGCGAATTTGCGCGCCGGGGTGGCCTTTCGCTAAATCAGCCGCGTGAGCGGCGATTTTGTAGGCGATGATGCCGTCCTTGACGTCGTCTTTGTCCGGCAAGCCAAGATGCTCTTTCGGCGTGACGTAGCACAACATCGCCGTGCCGTACCAGCCGATCATCGCGGCGCCGATGGCGCTGGTGATGTGATCGTAGCCGGGCGCGATGTCGGTGGTGAGCGGCCCCAAGGTGTAGAACGGTGCTTCGGCGCAGTGTTTCAACTGCAGGTCCATGTTCTCTTTGATGAGATGCATGGGCACGTGGCCGGGGCCTTCGATCATGGTTTGCACATCGTGCTTCCAGGCGATGTGCGTAAGCTCGCCCAGGGTTATCAGCTCCGCAAACTGCGCTTCGTCGTTGGCGTCGTAGATCGAGCCGGGACGCAGGCCGTCACCCAGGCTAAAGCTCACGTCGTAAGCCTTCATGATGTCGCAAATTTCCTCGAAACGGGTATAGAGAAAACTTTCCTTGTGATGCGCCAAGCACCACTTCGCCATGATCGAGCCGCCGCGCGACACGATGCCGGTCATGCGCTTAGCGGTCATCGGGATGTAGGGTAGGCGCACACCGGCGTGGATGGTGAAATAGTCCACGCCTTGCTCCGCTTGTTCGATCAAGGTGTCGCGATAAATTTCCCAGGTGAGTTCTTCGGCTTTGCCGTCGACTTTTTCCAGCGCTTGATAAATCGGCACCGTGCCGATGGGCACCGGCGAATTCCGGATGATCCACTCGCGCGTTTCATGGATGTGTTTGCCGGTGGATAGATCCATCACCGTGTCGCCGCCCCAGCGGATCGCCCAGGTCATTTTTTCGACTTCTTCTTGAATGCTGGAGCCGAGCGCCGAGTTACCGATATTGGCATTGATCTTCACCAGGAAATTGCGGCCAATGATCATCGGTTCCGATTCCGGGTGATTGATGTTGGCGGGAACAATCGCGCGGCCACGCGCCACTTCGTCGCGCACGAATTCCGGCGTGATTTGTTTGGGCAAGCTCGCGCCGAAATCGTGTCCGGGATGTTGTTTGCGCAGTAAATCGGAGAGCAAATCGGAACGCTGATTTTCGCGGATGGCGATGTATTCCATCTCCTGCGTGATCGCGCCCTGGCGCGCGTAGTGCATTTGCGACACGTTGGCGCCAGCTTTGGCGCGGCGTGGATGACGGGCAAGATTAAAGCGCATCGCCGCGAGATTTGCGTCATTGAGCCGCGTGACGCCGTATTCGGAGCTGGGGCCCGTGAGCCTATCTGTGTCGCCTCGTTGTTCGATCCAGTTTTGCCGCAACGGTTGCAAACCCGCGCGTATGTCGATGTTCACCGCCGAATCGGTATAAGGCCCCGAGGTATCGTAAACAAAAATCGGTGGGTTTTTTTCAACGCCGAAACTCGCGGGCGTGTCCGATTGCAAAATCTCGCGCATCGGCACGCGGATGTCCGTCCGTGAGCCTTCGACATAAACCTTGCGCGATTGCGGCAACGGCTTAACGGCTGCCTCATCGACGTGGGCGGCACTGGCTAAAAATTGGGGATTGGCGTTCATGTGGTACTCCTTAAAAGTCGTAAGGAGCAAAGTCACTTGCTTCCCTACGACGGTATGATCCGTATCAGGTTCGAAGGGTTTATCTCACCGGCTTTCGCTGGACCCCTAGCAACGCTAGTTAAGGTAGAAGAAAAAGGGCATAATTGCAAGCAAAATAAGTTAGTTCTAATTATCGCCACGTCATGGGAGAGGGTTCCGTGTTGAAGGCAACCACGCTGCATCAAAAATTCTTGCTCGGACTTGTCGCTGTGGCTCTGGTGATCGTTAGCGCGCTCTCAGGCCTGCGCTTTGTGAATAATAATGCGTTGTTCTACAAACTTGAACGTAGCCACAAAGTCAACATGTTGGCATTGCGCTATGCGTTGCGTACTGCTGAGTTCAAACTGCCCGGTGCGGACGAAGTGAGCCGCGCCGGGCTATTGAAGCGGATCGATACGGCTTTGGAAATCTCTCGGAGTGGGAAGAGTGAACTTACCGAAGCGGAAATAGCCCTGTTCAAAATCGCCGGGTTCGCGGAAGTGTTTGAACTGACGGATCGCGATATTGAAATCCAAGCGGAGATGCGCGGTATCATCCAGGTCGAACCGGGCAGCGCAGTAACGCCGGCTCTGGCAAAAAAATTAGATAGCTTGCTGGCCCGGCAAGCCGACTACAACCAAAAGTTCATGCCCTTGCTGGAAGAAGCCACCCGCTTCACGTTCAATGTCTCGGTCGTATTGCTGCTGCTGAGTGTTGCACTACTGCTCGCTCTGGGGTGGCGACTTTGGCGCGCTATGTTACCGCCGCTGGCCACGGCAACCAAGTTGGCGGAGCGTATCGCCCAAGGCGACTTAAGCGTGAACGTGGTGATTCGCTCCCACGACGAGATGGGCAAATTTCAGCTTGCGCTGAAGAGTATGAATGACGGTTTAGCGGCTATCGTTCGCGAAGTGCGCGCCAGCAGCGACAGTATTGTGACAGCGGCGAATAAAGTGTTGAGCGGCAATCAGCAGCTCGGTCAACGCACAGCGCATCAGGCTTCGACCTTGGAACAGACCGCCGCGAGCATGGAGCAACTTGCAGCTACTACCCGCAGTAATCTTGAGCAACTGCGTCAAGCCAAGTCCGTTGCGGAGAATGCCGTCGACGCGGCGAATGCAAGTGGCAACGCCGTCGATCAAACCATCCAGACCATGCAGCGCATTGACGAACGCTCGAAGCGAATTGTCGACATCATAGGTTTGATGGAGGGTATCGCATTTCAAACCAACATCCTGGCACTGAACGCCGCGGTGGAGGCCGCTCGCGCCGGCGAACACGGGCGCGGCTTCGCGGTCGTTGCGCAGGAAATTCGTCAGCTCGCGTTGAAAAGCGCTGCCTCGGCGAAGGAGATTAAAGGGCTGGTTGACGATACGCTTCAAGTTGTCGCCGAGGGCAATGTGCTGATTGGCAGCGCCGGCGACAAGATGCGCGCAACGGTTGAGCGCATCCATGCCCTCGCGGAATTGATTAATCAGACAGCATTGGCATCGAACGAGCAAGCGGCTGGCATTGGCCAGGTAAACCAAGCCATCATTCAACTGGACGAAGTGGCGCAGCACAATTCGGCATTGGTTGAGGGGGCGACCGCCGCCGCCGAATCCCAAGCAAGATTAGCGCATGATTTAGTGGAACGAGTGAGTAAGTTCAACGTCGGCTCGACTGTGTCGAGCGCGTTTACTAACGAAGCACGTCAAGCGCTCGCTGCCAAGAAGCCCAGCCAGAGCCGCGCTCAGGCCAAAATTGCGCCACGGCCCAACATGGGTGTGGCGCAACAAAAATTGCCATACAAGGATCCGGACGACGGTGATTGGCAGGAATTCTAAGGAAGCTCTGATTTATTCCGATTTCGTTACGGCAATTCCAGCGCCACGTTACTGGCATCCGGATTTTTCTGCCATTCAATCACGCCTAGCAACGGCGCGCGTAGGCGCTCTTCCAGCGCATCGATATTGGCGTCCAACTCGGCCATGTGGGGATCGATTTGATTCGCCACCCAGCCGGCAATTGTTAGGCGACGAGCAACAATCGCCTCTTGCGTCAACAACGCGTGATTCAAACAGCCTAGACGCAACCCCACGACAAGGATCACCGGCAAATCTAAATCGACGGCAAGATCGGCGCTGGTGATGCTGTCGCCGAGCGGGACTAAGAATCCGCCGACACCTTCCACCAAAACCACTTCCGCGACATCAGCCACTTGATCGAAGCGCTGGCGTATCACGTCGAGATCGATTTCGACATCCTCATGTAGCGCAGCAATGTGCGGCGCTACTGGCTCCGGCAACAGATAGCAACACAGGTCTTCGCTGCTGAGCGCAACACCGCTCGCGCCGCGTAGCGCTTCCACATCGTCATTCAACAAGCCTTCGGGCGACATATCGCCGCCAGCCGCGACGGGCTTCATGCCGACGGCTGAAATGCCCTGTTGATTTAAAGTGTGCAACAGCGCGCAGGTGACAAAGGTTTTGCCCACGCCGGTGTCGGTGCCGGTGATGAAGTAATGAGCCATTAAACCATCTCGTTCAAAATTGTGAGTGTACGCTCAGCGAGCAGCGTGGCGCTCTCGTCATCGAGAATATACGGCGGCATAAAGTAAACCGTGTTGCCGATGGGCCGCAGCAGCAATTCTTTTTGAAGCGCGGCGACAAAAAACTTGCGTGAGAATTGCGGATCTTTTGTCTCCACATCGAAGGCCCAGATCATGCCGAGATGGCGGAAATGCTTGACCTTTCCGTGGGCGGCAATCGGCGCGGCGAGCTCGGTTAGCTTTGCGGCGCGATTGCGATTAGTTTTTATTACGTCGTCCTGCGCGAAAATAGCCAACGTCGCCAGCGCCGCGCGACAAGCCAGCGCGTTGCCCGTGTAGGAATGGGAATGCAAAAATCCACGCGTGACATCATCGTCGTAAAAAGCTTGATAAATGGAATCCCGCGTTAACACGACAGAAAGCGGCAAATAACCGCCGCTCAAGCCTTTCGACAAACACAAAAAATCCGCCGTAATGCCCGCCTGCTCGCAGGCGAAAAAAGTACCTGTGCGGCCAAAACCCACGGCAATTTCATCGGCAATCAAATGCACTTGGTAACGATCGCAAATCGCTCGCGCCAAGTGCAAATATTCCGCGTCGTACATTGCCATTCCCGTCGCGCATTGCATCATCGGCTCGATAATGAAGGCGGCGATTTTTGCATGATTTTGCACAAGATAATTTTCCAAAGCTTGGGCACAACGGCGCGCATAAGCCTTCGCCGATTCGCCCGACTCGGCAAGGCGAAAATCCGGCGACGGCACTATATGACCGATGCGCAATAACGGCGCGTAGGCATCCTTGAATAACGCCACGTCGGTGACCGACAGCGCACCCACCGTTTCGCCGTGATAGCTGTTGGCGAGGTTTAGAAAGTTTAGCTTGCCCGGCTTTCCGACGGTGCGCCAATAATGAAAACTCATCTTGAGGGCGATCTCGATGGCTGACGCGCCGTCGGAGGCGTAGAAACAATGCCCGAGCTGATTGCCCGTGAGCGCGCTCAAACGCTCCGAAAGTTCGATCACCGGCTCGTGAGTAAACCCCGCCAGCATCACGTGCTCTAGTTTATCGAGTTGATCTTTGAGGGCCGCGTTGATGCGCGGATTAGCATGGCCGAACAGATTCACCCACCAAGAACTCACCGCATCGAGATAACGCTTGCCATCGAAATCATAAAGCCACGGCCCCTCGCCACGCTGAATAGGAATCAGCGGCAGTTGCTCGTGTGCCTTCATCTGCGTGCAGGGATGCCACACGGCGTTGAGGCTGCGCTGTAAATATTTTTCGTTTTGCATCATCAATAGCGAAAGCGGCGGATAGCGACATTATCCATCGCTTCAGGCGACTAACAAAATCTCAAGGCATCAAGCCAGGAGCCAATCCTAGTGGGGACCTCCAGATATGCATCCCCAGCAGCAAGGCTGGGTGCGGCTGTTGGCAAGGTGCATTCGGCGGAAGGCGCTGGCGCTTTTCCGCCCTACCAGAGGCTACTTCGTTTCAGTTCGTG
>JBDSJK010000188.1:0-4770 GCA_039917535.1 Burkholderiales bacterium | reverse complement strand
TATGTTGCGCTTCACATAACGGCCTATAAGCAGACGTTCGCAAGTGTCTGCGTTTTCCCATCACGGCATTCTGTAACAATATCTCACTCTGGAAATAACGAAGACAATGAAAAAAACGCTCTTTGCCCTCTTGGGCTTTCTTTTCATAACACTTGCCGCACAGGCGCAACAAGACGGCGCCAACCTCGCCAAACAGGCCGGCGAAGCGCTCACCCGTTACAACACTGACCCAACTGCCAATGCTGCCAAATTGGACGAGGCCAAACAAAAAATTGACCAAGCACTCCAACTGGCTGATGCTCAAGCGGTTGCGTCTGCTTGGATCACCAAAGGCGATATTTACAACACCATACTCCAAAGAGATATGCCTAAGCGCCTAATCCCGGGCAACGAGAAAGCGCCACTTACCGGCGACAACGGCGCGCTGGCCGCTTTCGACGGTTATAAAAGAGGCTTTGAAACACCGACTGCCAAGAAACACGAAAAAACTGATGCCATCAAAGGCGTCTCGGCGGTGCAACCGCATTTGGTCAATATTGGTTTGGCCAAATATGAGGCGCAGGAGTACGAAAAAGCCTTTTTGTCTTTTCAAGCATCTTTACAAGCACACGACATATTGAAAGCCAACGGCCAAAAAAGTGTGCTCGAAGACCCTGAACAGTATGACAATCAGATATATATCACGGCGATTTCTGCTCATCAGGCTAAACGCAACGCCGATGCGATGAAGTACTACACCGATCTTTACAACAAAGGAAACGCCAAGGCGGCGGTGTATGAAGGTCTTTATGCTGTTAAAGTGGAATCAGGCGACGAAGTGAGCGCAACAAAAATCCTGGAAGAGGGCCGTGCAAAATACCCGGACGACTCAGGATTGCGGTTCTCTGAAATCAACGCATACTTGAAAAAAGGCAGGCTCAACGACCTCACCGACCGCCTCAAACAGGCCATCGCGAAAGAACCAACCAACATCGCCCTGTATGTGACGCTTGGCAACGTCTATGACAACCTGTATCAGTCCATGTCAAAGGAGAAGAACGATGCCAAAGCTGTCGAATACTTCGATGAGGCAAAAAAATACTTCACACAGGCAGCGGAAGGGGATTCGAGCAACGTAGATGCCAACTACTCCCTCGGGGCGCTTTACTACGGCAAGGCCGCTGCGCGCACCCAAGAAATGAATGCCTTGGAGGACTTTTCCCGCGCTGGTATAAAGAAAAATGAGGCCTTAAAAAACGAGGTAATGGGATTGTTTGACCAAGCCCTGCCGCATTTTCAAAAAGCGGAAAGCCTTGACCCGAACGACCTGAATACACTCATTGCGTTGAAAGAAATCTACGCCCGCAAAGGAGATGAAGGGTTGTCTTTAGAATTCAAAAATCGCCTTGACACAGTGCGGTACGGCCGGAAAAACACAACTTCTTATTTTAAGAAGTAACTTGCTGATTTTAAGGATTATTGGAAGGATAAACGCGGTTCTGGTCCGCGTGGATCCTAACCCCACGGCGGCAGTTACCTGGAACAGGGGTCTGAGTAGCAATTGAACGGTTATGGACAAGTTCCATAGAGCAGAGGATTTTATGCTCACCCTCGCGGCAATACCGCCGCTCGTCTAGCTCACACCCTGGGCCGCGATGCTGACCTTAAAATCCTCTGCTCTATGTAGGGCTCTACATAGCGGCCAATTGCCGCCATTCGTGTGTGCTTTTCAGTTTTCTACATAGCAGCCATTCGCGCGCGCCAACCTAATCCCAATGACGGTGGACCTTGGATTTGAGCGGTTACGTCAAGGCAATTTGTTCCCATTTGCCTTGAACGCTTCCCCAAACGTCGTGAGTTTGCCGCCGCCGGTTGCACTCTCGTGGCATTGCCCACAAGCCTTCCCGGTTTCGGTAGCAAATTTAGCCGTTGCCTCGGCAGGTGGAGAAATAATTAGACAAACCGTGCCTGCGATCAAGATTAATGCAGCCGTGCTGAAAGCAAGAACAAGCGCGTTTATGGCATTCACTTTCATAGTCGTCTCCGGGTTATCGATGCGCCTCGTACAGTCGCCGCAAACCAAGCCGAACTCTTGCGTGAAAATGTTCGCCCAGCTCACATAAAAGATAGGCCCAAGGCCGAAGCTGCGTCTGTGCGGTATCGCACAGACGCACCAATAATTCGCCTACCATAGCGCTGGCCTCGGCAGGGGTGGTAGCGGCAAGATCGAGCAACGACCAAATGGTAGCGGAAGAACGCCACCTCAGGCGTCTCCGCATCGCAGGTCAGGCAAGGCCGGCCCTGTGAGCAGTCAGCGGCCTCGTGCTTTGCTCGCCTAGTCTCCGCGCGCGCCACTGATGCCTGGCGTTAAGCCGGATTTGAACGTTTGCTTCCCGCCGTCCCCAACTTTCGCTTCGGGTCGCGTCGCGCGCCCAGACGACGGGCGCGTACCGGCCAACAGCTGGTCTGTCGAGCGCGTCGCCCAATTCGCCCAAGAGCGGCCGTTGGCTGCTCTTGGCGGCCACGCCCCGCCGTTCGTTCAGGATCCTCAAGTTTCCGTATAGCAGCCACTCGTTTTCGAACCGGCCGCTAACATGCGTACGACACACTTATTGGGGTTGGCTGCCGCAGCTTTGACGATCCGCGCGGCCCGTTCACTCTCGCTCAGCACAAATCGGGCGAACTCGGGCTGGGTCATGCTCATCGGATCGGCCCCGTGTTTTGCGAGCCAATCGCGCAAATCGGGCGTGGCCATGACCTGCGCGATGTCTCTCGCCAGTTTGTTCACTACACCGGTAGGAGTGCCCCTCGGCACCCATACTCCATACCAGATCGGGTAGTCGAAACCGGCAACGCCGGCCTCGGCGATGGTCGGAACATCGGGTAGCAAAGACGAGCGTTTCTTGGTTGTCACGCCCAGCGCGACGAGATTGCCGGCATGAATGTCGGTAAGAGCGCGCTCAATGGGCGTCATCATGTAGGTCCTGCGCCCAGCAACTGTATTGGCGATGGTGTCGGCGATCGCCTCGCCCTGCACGGCGGGGATGTGTACTGCCTTGATTCCCGCCGCTTGGTTAAATTCCTCCATCCCCAGTAGCAGTACCAACTCCAGTCGAGGCAAACGTCAGTACATCAGGTTTTGCCCTCGCAGCCGCAATGAGTTCGCGTAGGTTTGCGATGCCCGCAAGCTTGCCTGCGACTATCACGTAGGGCTGGCTGGTGAGCGGAGCAACCGGGATGAAATCCTTCAACGGGTCGTAAGGTAGGTCTTTCCTGAGCGCGGCGCTGTACGCTTGAGCGCTGGTGCTCACGAGCACCGTGTAACCGTCGGCTGGCGATTTTGCGACCAGCGCAGGGGCCACCGTACTTCCCGCTCCTGGATGGTTCTCGACGCTTACCGGTTCGCCCCACAATTCAGAGAGCTTTGGACTGAGGGCGCGGGCCAACAAATCAGGCCCACCGCCGGCACCAAACGGCTCGATCAGCCGTACGGGTTTGTCTGGGTAAGCTTGGGCAACCACGGTCGCGTCCGCTGCATCTGTCATGGTCTTCTCGTCGTAGCTTGAGATTTTCGCAGCACCAGTCGCGATAGCGAGACTCGTGACTGGTATAGAGCAAGCGGCGGATACCATGCTCAGGAGTAGCGGAATGATTCGATGCCGCGAGTTCATTGCCCCTATTATGCTCTCGGGCCCGGAACCCATTGCGACTGTACGCTATCGCAGCCTTCGAGGGCCGCTTTGTAGTAAACGTAACTTCCGCTTGGGGTCGAACTGGATCAACCGGTTCGATCAGTTCAATTGCCGGCAACCAAAAATAAATTGAATCCCCAAGAGCGGCAATGTCTCCCGCCGCTGGTATGGCTACGACATTCCTACGGCTTGTATGGATGTGGCCAGAAAAAGTCAGCCTGCAAACAGCGGTCGCAACACCGAGTAAACTTTGCGGAAACGTTCGTAACGCGGGCTTAGCATCGCGTGCCATGCCCGTTGCGGCTCCACTAAGTCGATGATAGGTGGAGGAGCGCAGACTGCTGCGACATCGCTGCCAGGATTCGCGGCAAGCATCGCTAGCCGCGCTGCGCCCAATGCGGCGCCTAGGTCGCCACCGCTGTGCCGTGTGAGCGGCAGGTTCAGCGCGTTGGCGAGCAGTTGGCTCCAGAATCGGCTTTTGCTTCCTCCGCCAACCAACGCTGCGGTTGTCACGTTCGTGCCCGCCACTTGCAATGCGCGATAACCATCCAACAGTGCGAAGGCTACGCCCTCGAGCACTGCATAACCCAATACCGCGCGGCTGTCGTCATGCCCGAGACCAAACCACACTCCCTTTGCGTGGGGATCGTTATGGGGCGTGCGTTCCCCGCAAAGATAAGGCAGAAACAGCGGCGCGCGTTCGCGTAATTTCGGGTCCATGGCTTCGATTTCCGCGAGCAGCACAACTTCATTGTGGGCGTGAGTGAGTTGAGTAACCCAGCGCAAGCAACTGGCCGCCGATAAGATCACCGCCATCTGATGCCATCGGCCATTCAACGCATGACAAAACGTATGCACGCCCTGCTCGGGGTTGGGCCGGTAACTATCATTTGCCACAAAAAATACGCCCGACGTGCCGAGCGACAATAACGCCTGATCATTACCAATTACGCCCATCCCGATAGCGCTGGCGGCATTGTCTCCTGCGCCCCCCGCCACCACCACGTGCTTGCCCATGCCCCATTCGCTCGCAAGCTCGGTTCGCAACGTCCCACTTGCTTCATTGCCTTCAATTAAGCGCGGCATGCGTCCGCGACTC
>JBDSJK010000187.1:0-11478 GCA_039917535.1 Burkholderiales bacterium | reverse complement strand
CGGACTTCCAATGGCAACCGCGCTTGCTCGGCACGGGTTATATAGGATGGGGAAACGTAGTCCCACCTGTGGCGTCTCAATCCGATCAGCGTCCCAACACGTTACCCGATGCTACGATTGGCACCCGCGCGATGAGGTATAAACGTAAGAAAACATTCATTTCTTAAGGGAATTCATTACGGGCAAAGCGGGACTTTGGCGAACCACCGTTTCGACCCATTAGTCATTCAGCTTTCAGTTTTTGACGAACTCGAGAATGCTGGTTTACTCTCTGTTCAGATCAAATCGTCGCACGCCGAAGGCGCAGCGCATTCCCAATCACCGACACCGAACTCAGACTCATGGCGGCGCTGGCTATCATTGGGCTCAACAAAATGCCGAACAAGGGATAGAGCACGCCTGCCGCCACCGGTACACCTAGGAAGTTGTAGACAAAGGCGAAGAACAGGTTCTGGCGAATATTCTTCATGGTGCTTTGACTCAACAGCCGTGCTTTGGCGATGCCGCGCAAATCGCCCTTCACCAGCACTACGCGGGCACTGTTCATCGCGACGTCGGTACCCGTGCCCATGGCGATGCCGACATTCGCAGCTGCGAGCGCTGGTGCGTCGTTAACGCCATCGCCGGCCATGGCGACGATCCGGCCCTCCTTCTGCAGTGCTTGCACTTGCTTGAATTTATCTTCGGGCATGACTTCGGCTTTCACCTCATCCAGTCCCAACTGTTTAGCCACCGCTTGCGCCGTCGTCGCATTGTCGCCAGTGAGCACGACGATACGCAGGCCGGATGCACGCAGTTGGCCAATCGCCTCCAGCGTGGTCGACTTGATCGGGTCGGCCACGCTGACGATGCCAGCCAGTCGCTTATCGAAGCTCAAGAACATGACCGTCTGGCCAAGCTCACGCAGCCGCTGTGCTTCGGCCTCGATGGGCGCAGCATCGATGCCCGAGGCCTGCATCAGGCGCCGATTACCGAACATGACAAGTTTGCCGTCTATTTGGCCGCGTACGCCTTGGCCGGTGACGGATTCGAACTGCTCGACGGCCGCGAGCAGTATGTGCTTCTCCTGTGCGTAATCCATGATGGCCTGTGCCAACGGATGCTCGCTCATTTTCTCCAACGCCGCGGAGTAGGCGAGTACATCCGCTTCACTGAATCCCGCCGCGGCAATCACTCGCTGCACTTTCGGCGCGCCTTCGGTAAGCGTGCCGGTCTTGTCCACCACCAGCGTATCGACCTTTTCCATGAGTTCGAGGGCCTCGGCGTCCTTAATCAGCACGCCTTCCTTCGCTCCACGTCCGATACCAACCATGATGGAAATCGGCGTGGCAAGCCCCAGCGCACACGGGCACGCGATGATGAGCACGGATACCGCGACCACCAGTGCGTTGGCGAGCGCGGGCGTGGGCCCCATCAGCGCCCATACGACGAAGGCGATGAGCGCTACCGCGATCACACCGGGAACGAACCAGCCGGACACTTGATCGGCGAGTTTTTGAATTGGCGCCCGTGAACGGCTGGCTTCGTTAACCATGCGCACGATCTGGGACAACAAAGTCTCTGCTCCAACCTTCTGGGCACGCAGCAGGAACGAGCCGGTCTGGTTGACCGTACCCGCCGTTACTTTGCTGCCGGGATGCTTCTGGACCGGGATTGGCTCGCCGCTGATCATCGATTCATCGATGTTTGAGCGGCCGTCGGTGACTTCGCCGTCCACCGGAACTTTGCTACCTGGCTTCACCCGCAAGATGTCGCCAACGTGGACGTCATCCAGGTGGATCTCTTCCTCGCTGCCGTCGGACTTTACGCGCACAGCCGTGTTCGGCGCCAGTGCGAGCAGTGCTTTGATCGCGCTGTTGGTTTGCGAGCGGGCGCGCAATTCGAGCACTTGTCCCATCAGCACCAGCGCGACGATGACGGCAGCGGCTTCGAAGTACAGCGGGACCATGCCGTTCATCTTAAACGCTTCGGGAAGCAGATGCGGGAACAGCAAGGCCACCAGGCTGAACAGGTAAGCGGCGGCCGTGCCCAACCCAATCAGGCTGAACATATTGAGGTTCCAGGTTTTAAACGACGCCCAAGCGCGGACGAAGAACGGCCAGCCGCCCCACAGCACCACCGGCGTTGCCAACAGCGCCTGCAGCCAGTTAAAAGCATCCGCGCTCAGCATGTGGTGCAGATTCAGGCCGGGGACAAACTCGCTCATGGTGATCACGAGTAACGGTAGCGAGAGCACGACACTGACCCAGAAACGCCGCGTCATGTCCCGCAGTTCGGACGTATCTTCTGCGGCGGTCGCTAAAAGTGGTTCGAGCGCCATGCCGCAGATTGGACAGTTGCCCCCCCCGATGTGCCGAACTTCTGGATGCATGGGGCACGTGTAGATCACGTCTTTGGTGGTCGATACTTCTCCAGTCAAGATCAGATTCGGCGGGGATGAAGCGTGCCTGTGCAGATACTGATGGGCATCGGCGCTGAACTTCGCCATACATTTTGAACTGCAGAAGTAGTAGGTCGTACCGTCATGCATTACCGACTTGCTTGGATTGGCGCTGACCTGCATTCCACATACCGGATCCGTATAGGCCTTCTCTACCGACGCGCCGGGCGCAGTGTCGTCGCCATGAGGGGCATGATCGTGCTCTCCGCTATGCTTGTGGCCTTGATGATCAATCATCGTCTGTTGTCCTCACGTAATATCTACGCTTTGCTTACGCATACGTTCCGGTCAATTAGAGTAGTTCTTTTACCCGCTTTTTGGCGTTTAGTCTAAAGCCGTGGCTCGGGGTGGTTATATAGCAAGCGATTTTTTTTCTGTGTAATGTCACTTGCATAGTGGCCCGTCGCAAGATAGCTGGTACCCAAATGGAATTGGCACTGCACACCCAGATTAGGTGAATAGGCGAGCAGCGGTTTCCAGGGCTCACCAAATCCCCTGAATGTGGTGAGATACTTGCGCCCGCGGATACATGTCCATAGGTTCACCGGCGCGAACCACCAGGTAACCAGCTTCGCGCCGACCACGGCAATGCGCGCACCGGGCTTAACCGCATGAAATAGATTCGCCAAGGCCGCCGCCGATTGCAGCACGTCATGAGTGTAGCAAAATAACAACGCGTCTGCCTGGTCGGGAATCTTGGCCGCTTCCACTGGCGCTATGATCACTGAGGCGCGATCTTCAAACCCATGTTGATCGATGCGGCGGCGAGCGTGAAATGCCATCTCGGGGGAGTGTTCTATTCCAATCACGCGACCAGTGGGACCGACCAGACGAGCCAGCACGGGTAACGTCGCCCCGGTACCGCAGGCGACGTCGAGCACGGTTTCGCCCGCGCGCAGTTGCAACGCGTCGATGGCGGCTTGCCGTATTCCAAGAATATGATTGCAACTCGCGTCATAAGTATCGGCAAGTTCTGCATAGTGGGCACGCGAAAGGGCTGCATCGGGAGGTGCTTGCAATCGACCCATCACGTTAGGCGCTAATTGGCGGGTTCAAACTGTGTGATCGTGAAGGCGCCATTGATCTTGTCCGCCATAAATTTGATTTTATCGCCTTCCTTCAATTGCTCCAGCATACCCGGCTCCTTCACGCGGAACAACATGGTCATTCCCGGCATGTCCAGGTTTTTGATTGGCCCATGCTTAAGGGTGACTTTACCCGACTCCTTGTCGACTTTTTTGACTTCGCCGGCGGTGGCCATAAACGCAGTGTTTGTCGCGGCAGCAGGTTCGTCTTTGTGATGGCCGTCGTGCTCACCACCGGCGAACGAGATGACGGGTAGTAACATACCTAAAGCAACGGTCAAAACAACAGGTGTAATCAATTTTCTCATGAACATCTCCTTCGTTAAAAATTCTATTGCAACAAAGTGCTTAACGGCCAACGGCAATCTTGCCAACCATCCCTGCTTCGAAATGGCCAGGTTGCAAACAGGCAAATGTAAACGTTCCAGCTCGGGTGAACTGCCATAGCAACTCGCCGGTCTTGCCCGGCTCCACACTCGCCATGTTTGGATCAGCGTGTTCCATTTCGGGAAACTTCTGCATCAACGCCGCGTGTTCCTTGATCTCCTTGATCGTACCGAGCACCATCTCGTGTTTCAGCGTGCCGTTGTTGTGCACTACAAATTTGATCGTCTCGCCGCGCTTGACCTTAATCTTTGCGGGCGTATAGCGCATGGCGTCGCTCATTTCTACGGCAATGGCGCGACTGGCCTTGGCCGGATCACCCGGTTTGCCCAAGCCTGCAGCATGGCCCTCGGCATGTTTTTCTTGCCTCGCGCCGTGCTCTTCGTCGCCATGTGCAAGAGCCACAGGAGCAACGAGACTGAGCGCGAGAGTGGATGCAATAATGAGGGTCTTCATAAATTGGGGCCTCGCAGCATTGATGTGGGTTTTGTCGGTCGATAGTGTTCTAGCCGGAATTCCAAAAGAGTCAGTTCGCGCACGACAGACAGCGTAACGAATAGGCCGGCTGTGGCGATCACGCTGGCCGACGCGCAGATCGCGAGTCAGTGGCAGTCGTCGCGATAGCAGGATGCGGGGGCAACAAGAGCAACAGCGACCAATACGGCATGCCGGCCCCCTGTTCTATGCGAGTTCATAGGCCACTGTGCCTGCGGGATGCTTATACCAACCCGGATCTTTGTAGTCGTTGCGCGCCAAATCCTCGCGCACTTTGACGGTCGTAAACATGCCCCCCATTTCGATCGGACCAAACGGACCTTGGCCGGTCATCATTGGCAGCGTGTTGTCGGGTAGCGGCATTTCCATAGAACCCATATCGGCCATACCCTTCTCCCCCATGGTCATATACTCGGGCACGAGCTGGTTGATTTTCGCTGCGACGCCGCGCTGGTCGATGCCGATCATGGTCGGTACTTGATGACCCATAGGGCCCATGGTGTGGTGGGATTTGTGGCAGTGAAACGCCCAGTCACCCGGTTCGTCGGCGACAAACTCAAAGGCGCGCATACCCCCCACCGGCACGTCGATGGTAACCTCCGGCCACTGCGCGCTCGGCGGTACCCAGCCGCCATCGGTACAGGTGACGCGAAAGTCGTAGCCATGCAGGTGCATCGGATGGCTGGTCATGGTGAGGTTGCCCATGCGCACCCGCACCCGGTCGCCTTTGCGCACCACAAGGGGGTCGATACCCGGGAAAGCGCGGCTGTTCCAGGTCCAGATATTGAAGTCGGTCATAGTATTGATCTTGGGCGTGTAACTACCCGGATCGATGTCGTAGGCATTTAACAAAAACACGAAATCCCGATCTACCACGTGTTGCTTGGCGTCCTTCGGGTGCACGACGATGAAACCCATCATGCCCATCGCCATCTGTGCCATCTCATCGGCATGTGGATGATATTGGAAGGTGCCGGATTTCTTCATCGCAAATTCGTACACGTAGGTCTTGCCCGGTGGAATCTGTGGCTGATTAAGGCCGCCCACCCCATCCATGCCGTTTGGCAGCAGGATGCCGTGCCAGTGCACCGTGGTATGCTCAGGCAATTTGTTAGTCACGAAGATGCGTACTTTGTCGCCTTCGACACATTCGATGGTCGGCCCCGGGCTCTGGCCGTTGTAGCCCCAAAGATTGGCCTTCATCCCGGGCGATATCTCGCGCACCACCGGCTCGGCAATGAGATGAAATTCCTTCCAGCCGTTCTTCATGCGCCACGGCAGCGTCCAACCATTCAGTGTGACAACCGGGTTATAGGGCCGGCCATTCGGCGGTGTGAGTGGCGGCTGGGTAGCCGGATTATTTTGAAGCGGTGCTTCGGGCAACGTTGCTGCCTGGACTTTGCTGACGAACGCTGCCCCCAAGGCGGTGATGCCCGATGTACGCAAAAAATCTCGACGAGTAGTCACGCTTAATTTCCTTTCTAGTGTTGAGAGTGCGGATCGCTTTCGGTATTCGGCTTGGCGGGCATGGGCATTTTAGGCATGTCTTTTTGTGACGACGGTGCCATAGCAGCCATCGCTGGCGGCAAACGGCCACCCAGCGCTATTTGCAGTTCGGTTTCGCTCAACCAGAATGTTTTCAAGGCATCGATCGAGGCGTTGACCGCCGTGACTTGTTCACGCGAATCGGCGAGCAGCTCAAATACGCTTGTGAGCATGCCGTTATAGCGCAGCAGTAGCTCATCGGAAATCTTCTTGCGCAATGGCACAATTTCGTCGCGGTAATGCTTGGCGAGATCAAAGGCGGTGAGATAGCCCGCATAGGATTCTCGAACCTCAGAACGCGCATTGATAGCGGTTTCGGCGATGCGGTTGACCGACTGCATGTACATGGCTTCCGCCCGCTTGATACGCGCGCCGCTCCAATCGAATAGCGGAATTTCCAAAGCGATTTCATAACCGTTCTTGTTGGGACTACCCGCATCGCGCACTTGCGCCGGGCCGACTTCCAACACGTTAATAAAACGCGTCGCTTTGGTGAGACCCAGGGAACTAGCCAACCCTTCGGTTTGCCGCTTGGCGGCTTGAATATCGAGCCGCTGTCTGATCGCGAAGGCTTCAAGATCGCGCAGCGATGGCCGTGCGTTTGGCAAGTCAGGCAGGCGCTCGGGTAATTGGAACTGCGCATCCTTGCCAAACAACCCCATCAAGCGCGTCAGCTTTTCACGCTCGGCAACGGCCATCTGTTGCGCGCGGGCCAGTTGTGCCGTGGCATCGGCGTAGAACGCCTGTTCGCGCGCTTGATCGAGCTTGCTCCAGTTGCCGGCGCGCGCCATCTGTTGCGCGAGTTGTGCCCCAGCCTCCGCCGCCGTTTTGACCTGTTCCATGTAGCGCGTGCTCTCTTGCGCAGCCAGTGTGTGGAACCAGGCTTTACGCGTCTCGGCCGCGACCCGTAGTACGTCGTTGGCAACCAGGAGCTTGGTTTGCTCGAACCGGCGCGCCTCGATCTTGGTAGCAAGCGGCATGGTGAGCAACTGTAGGAAATTAAAGCCCAAACTGCGATCGATTTCATGCGCGTCACCGCCGCGCACGTTTGTGTAACCAAAACGGGGATTACGCAGCCGGCCGGCTTGCACCAGGTCGGCTTCGGCGATGCCGAGCTCGCCGTACGTCACCTGCAAGCCGCGATTGTTGAGGAGCGCGACTTGAACAGCATCTTCAACCGTTAAGGGCTTGGTGAGTAGTTTCGTCACCGTGATTTGCAGGCTGTCGCCAGCGGCCGTCGTGTCGGTCCATTGCAGGTCTTTATTCAACCGCTCCTTCGCCACCCTTTCGACGGCGCTGAAGCCACGATCCTGGGAGAAGGTGGCGCAACCACCAAGTAAGAGCGTCGCAACAGTGAGAGTGATCAACACACCGCATGCCCGCTGTTGTGAAGCGGGGCGCGTCACTTTTTATCTCCCTGCACGTTTGTTTTCATATCGTGTCCGGCCATCGACGGCTGAAAACCGGAGATGACATAGCCAGAGCCGCTTTTTTCCAGGGAGAATTCGACCTTGTCGCCCGCTTTCACGTGATCCGCGAGCGCGGCATCCTTCAAGCGAAAGAACATGGTCATCTGCGGCCAGCCTAAGGCTTTAATTGGTTCATGGGTCAACTTGATCTTGCCATTCACCTTATCAACTTCGCGCACGACACCGGTAGCGGTGATGGTTCCCGCGGACGGATCGGTTGGTTGCGCAGCGGTCGCGCTGGGCGGCATTGTGGCCTGGACAGGCGGCTTCGGCATCGGGCTATCATTCATTTTTGACGGGTCCTCCATGCCCACATGACCTGCGTGTTCGTTGGTCATCGGCGGCGTTGTGGCGGACGCCGACGTGGTGTTGGCGGTGCCATGACCGGCATGTCCTGCACCACCCGGTTGGTCAGAAACCGCGTCGTTAATGGCCCGCCACGGGGCAGGCTTCTGCTCGCGAAAGGACTGGTAGTCGGCAAAGGCTGAGCCATGGCTAATGACCGGTACCGGTAATGATGGATCGCTTGGATCTGGCTGCCACGGCGGTTGTGCCATCGCAGTCGTACTAACGAGTGCGATGGCAGTTATTAAATGAGCTGCGGGCTTCATGGTTCGCTCCCACCAGACACGAAACGCTCGTATGCTTGCGATATGAATGACACTCTCCCACCCTCTATCCGGTGTGGCTCTATGGCTTCGCGCGCAGTGACTAACACCTCTATTTCACCGATTCCAGTTGAACTATGGTGAATGCGCCATTTAACTTCTCAGCGACAAAGTTGATCTTCTGGCCCTCCTTCAATTGACCAATCCAGGACGCGTCGGCTACGCGGAAGACCATGGTCATACCCGGCATCCCGAGGTTTTCCAGCGGGCCGTGGTTGATGGTGACTTTGCCCGCTTCCGCGTCGATCTTCTTAACTACGCCCGCCGTATAATGCGGTGCGTTCGCGGCTGCCGTGGGTTGCATCGTCATGGCACTATGGTCTTCGTTCGCCTGCACGGCAATGGGTACTGCGAGTGCGAGGACTAAAGAAACGGCTAATAGCGTGTTAGATTCGACCTTCATTGTGGTTCCTTTCTATAAGTGATCATTCTGACAAACTTCTCGGGTCATCAAACCGATGTTCACGCTGTGCATAATATGAATAGCTGGTCGACGCCTAGCTGACAGGAAGATTACATTTACGTAATGTTCATCCGTCCGTTGTTGCGAAATGGCTGAGATCGTGGATAAATAGGACGTCGGACACACACGGAAAAACGCCACACACATGAGAGTCCTGATCGTCGAAGACGAAAAGAAAATGGGTGATTACCTACGCCAGGGTTTGACCGAGAACGGATTCGTCGTCGACTTGGCGCGAGACGGTATGGATGGGCAACACTTGGCGCTGACCGAGGAATACGACTTGATCATTCTTGACGTCATGCTGCCGGGAATCGATGGCTGGCAGGTAATGAAAGCGCTGCGCCATGCCGGCAAAACGATGCCAGTATTGT
Organism: Burkholderiales bacterium; assembly: GCA_039917535.1. Taxonomy (GTDB): domain Bacteria; phylum Pseudomonadota; class Gammaproteobacteria; order Burkholderiales; family JALYOK01; genus JBDSJK01. Next base: position 2,555 of record JBDSJK010000187.1, on the reverse strand, counting down.
TCTTGACGGCGCGCGACAGGGTTGAGGATCGCGTTAAGGGATTGGAACTGGGGGCGGACGATTACCTGATCAAGCCATTTGCATTTTCTGAGCTGTTGGCGCGAGTGCGAACCTTGCTCCGCCGCGGTAAGGCTCGCGAACCGGAAGCGCTACGCATCGCTAATCTGGAAGTAGATATGCTGAAACGGCGCGCGACGCGAGGTGACGACCGTATTGATCTTACCGCCAAGGAATTCGCGTTGTTAACGCTGCTTATGCGACGACAAGGGGAAGTCCTTTCGCGCACCTATATCGCCTCGCAAGTGTGGGATATGAATTTTGATAGCGACACCAATGTGGTCGAAGTGGCAGTGCGTCGGCTGCGAGCCAAGATCGACGACAACTACACACCCAAATTAATCCACACCATGCGCGGGATGGGCTATGTCATGGAAACACGAGACTCCAACGAATGACACGTCGATCGATCACCTTGCGGTTAAGTGCTTTTTTCGCGCTCATCTCGTTGCTCATCCTGATATCGGTTGGCTGGCACTTATATCGCGCCTTGGTGGTTCATTTCGGGCAACGGGATGTCAGCGAACTTGCGGGGAAGGTTGAGCTTGTTCGCCATATGTTGTCCGAGATCAAAAACGAAGCCGATATTCCGGCCGACGTGCACCGTTTCCGGGACGCTATGGTGGGCCATGACACTATGCATTTGTGGCTCTTCAGCAACGATGGCAGTACCATATTTGGAACCTCTGATTTTGAAATTCCTGCCGATGTAATGCCACTGCCCACTGTAGCCAACGCGCTGCCACATTCCGCAACAGATTGGTTCCCCGTACCCGGCCGCCTCCTCCGGGTGGTGTCCGCATGGGGCACTGTGGGTGTGGATCTTGCCCAGCAGGTACGCATCGTGTTGGTCTTGGATGCATCCGACCATATCGCTTTGCTAGCTTATTACCGCAAGACAATTATGATCGCCCTGACCGGCGCTCTGATTACCTCAATTTTGCTGGGCGCTTGGGTGACTAGGCGCGAGTTGCGCCCAGTCGCCGCTATCGCCGAGGCTGCCGGGGCCATATCGGCGTCGCGACTGCGTGATCGTCTCGGCACCGATAAACTTCCTGACGAAGTGCGGCCGCTAGTCAAGGCCTTCAATGCGATGCTCGCGCGGCTAGACAATTCGTTCACTCGGCTGTCCGATTTCTCTTCCGATTTAGCCCATGAATTGCGGACACCGGTCGGCAATCTTGTTATGCATACGCAGGTGACGCTGTCGAAGGCGCGCAGCACAGCAGACTATCATCAGGCGCTGGAGTCTAACCTCGAAGAGTTCGACCGCCTCACCCGCATCATTTCGGACATGCTGTTCCTAGCCAAAGCCGACCATGACCAAAGCACCCTCAAGCTAGAGACGCTAAATCTACGTTCAGAGGTCGAGGCGGTGATTGAGTTCTTCGATTCCCTGGCGCAGGAGCGTAAAGTCAAACTTTTCGTAGACGGCGCCGGGGAAATAGCGGGGGACCGCCTCATGGTGCAACGGGCGATGGCCAATCTACTGTCGAATGCCATTCGCCATACGGCTCCAGAGAATACGGTATGGATAGAGATCGCAGGTGCTTCACCGAGCGTCAAGCAGGTCAGTGTGTCGAATCCTGGGCCGGATATTCCACCCGAACACCTGGCAAGGCTATTTGATCGTTTTTATCGTGCAGATCCTGCGCGCGAAAGTTCTTCTGAAAGTTCGGGATTGGGGCTTGCCATTGTGAAGTCTATTATGGACTTGCATGGCGGCACCGTTGACGTACACAGCCACCAGGGTGTGACGCGCTTTACCCTTTGTTTTAAAAGCTAGCGAGCCATTGACAGCCGTGTAGTTTCTATTCTGGATGATTGCGATTTTGTAACGTTCGCGTCAGCGTCCGGTCATCTCTCATACCATAGAATAGCGTCGTAACATCAGTGAACGGAAGTTACGCCGACCTAGCAAAGGCGACGATCCAGCCCAACAAATGCAATGTGCACCGCTTGGCCTGGGACCCAAAGGGCAACTGCTCTGTTGGCGTGTTGATGATCATCGAGTGGGATGCGTTAGGTTAGATCCGTCATTTCACTCTCAATAGCGAAGGAGCATTATCATGTCTAGGTACGCAACAGCCAGTATCGTTGTAGGCACAGCGTTGATCGGGTTTTTTTGCAGCCAGCGTATCAGCCAATCCTTACGTAGATTGCAATAACCCGCGTATGCCCAGTTACTTTTGGCAATGCAAGACCGTGGCGAAGCTGCCGGCCAAACCGACCGCATCGTCTTCGGAAAAGGGAACCTCTTGGCAACCCACAAGTAAGGCAGTCACACCGATCAACCCCATAAGCAACAATCCGCGTCACCCGCTATTCAGGCGGAACTAAATGTAGCCAGAGGAAGCGGCGAACCCGCCGCTTCCTCTCACCACCTGGCGCTTGCCATTGTGAAGCCCGCGATCCTTGCCCCACCGTTGGTGCGAAATAGTAAACCCAGCCGTGGCCACCTGACACATGGGGGCAACCCTAATGTGGGAGATGCTCGC
>JBDSJK010000186.1:0-11820 GCA_039917535.1 Burkholderiales bacterium | reverse complement strand
GCAACACCACTTGATTTCAAAGCAGCGATCCCAGTGACAGGCAAAGCCGGTACGTGTTCATTCCACCACGTTCGCCTTGTCCATGGCTCGGCGCAAAACACCTCCGACAAGCCGCGCCAGTTGCTGCTCTATGAATGCACCGCCGCCGACGCCTGGCCGCTGGTCAACTGGAGCAGTTTGGAAGAATTCGACAGTCGCATGCTGTGCGGCGAAGCGACGTTAACACCGCGAGTTGTACCGGCACCGATTCGCATGCCCTACCCCGCCGCACTCAATCAAGGGTCGATCTACGAGAATCAGTCGGCAGTGGCGACGCGATACTTTGATGTTCCGCCGGTTACAAACTAAACACAGCTAACCGAGATCTATCGCACTTTTCCCGCGTTGTGCTGCAAAGAGAGTAGGCTCTTGGTCCCGTCCTAGATTTTCTAGGCCATACTCCCCGGCCACCCAATAATCCGCTTCGCGTTGAAACGTCCGTAACAAGTTACGGCGTAACCGGCCCTGCTCGTCAGTGCCGTGCAGCTTGCCGTTGAGCTCGTTCATCCGATCGGTGCAAGCGACGGTCAGATCAAACGCCGCATCAGCCACGCTTTGAGAAGTTTCGCCTCCCGGATGCCTAAGTTGGCTAACTACTACACGTCGCGCTTCTTGGAAACGAGTGTTTGCAGTCATGTAGTCCCACCCGCGGGCCTGTTTTGCCCATCTTTGAAATCGAGATTCTGGTCGAAACCACATAAAAACCACCACAGCCATTCCCATTAGTACGCCAAAAAAAGACATCAGAATGATGCGCATCACACACCTGCTTTATTGTTTATTGTTGTTATTTCGAGCCTAGCTCAATCGCTACGCTTGTCAAGGGCGATAGTCCACCACGACGAACAAAACTGTTCGTACAGACGTTAAACCACGACAATGTTGGGATTTACTATAGCGGCAGCCTAAATGGCAGACTAATAGCGAAATTTGGGGTGGCTGATGGGGTTCGAACCCACGACAACTGGAATCACAATCCAGGACTCTACCGCTGAGCTACAGCCACCATTGAAGGCAAAAGCGTTCGACCCGCACGGCCATTATGAAACAAGTTAATGGCTTGATACTGCACGAATTATATCACGAAAAACGTGAATGAGAGTACCCGGAGATCGGCTTCCGGCTTGCCTCGCAGTCCTGCTCTTTCTGACACTGACGGCGCTCCCCCCTGTTATCTTTCAAACCTGAGCACGAATTCTTTCAATCACGGCATCGCGGCCAATTAACTCGACGGTTGCATCGATCGATGGCGTTTGCGTCCCGCCAGAAATGGCGACGCGTAGCGGAATTCCAATTTGCCCCAGCTTGAGTTGATGGGCGGCGGCCACTTCTTTGAGAGTACGATTGATTTCTTCCCGCGTCCAAATAATTGCCTTAAGTCGCTTTGCCAGCTCGGCAAGTACAACCTTGATCGCGGGCGTCAGATGCTGCTGCACAAGGCTAGCGCTGGGTGACTGGATACGATAAAAGTAAACCGCCGCGTCGGCGAGCTGTTCTAAAGTGTTGGCGCGAAGCTTCAATAACTCGATCACGGCTGCTAGCTTGTTTACATCACTCTTGGCATCGCATTGCCTTGCGGTAAAACGCGGCAGAAGCAACTCGACAAGCTCCGCGCTGCTGGCTTCTTTCATGTAATGCTGATTGAGCCACAACAATTTATCTTGATCGAAACGGGCGGGCGAACGGCTGATCGAAGAGAGATCAAACCATGCGACGAATTGATCGAGATCGAAAATCTCCTCGTCGCCATGGGCCCAGCCCAGTCGCGCTAGGTAGTTTAACAACGCTTTCGGCAAATAACCTTCGTCAAAGTATTGCATCACGCTGACAGCGCCGTGGCGCTTGGATAGACGTTCGCCATCGCCACCCAGGATCATCGGCACATGACCAAACTCAGGCATCTCGCCACCCAGCGCGCGAAAAATATTAATCTGGCGCGGTGTGTTGTTGACATGATCATCGCCGCGAATAATATGCGTTATGGCCATGTCCAAATCGTCAACCACGACGCCGAAGTTGTAGGTTGGTATCCCATCGGCGCGCATGATGACCAAATCATCTAACTCCTGGTTTGCGAACGTAATGGGCCCTTTAACAAGATCGTTCCAAGTCACCTCGCCGTCATCGGGATTGCGAAACCGCACTACGGGTTTGATGCCGCTTGGGATTGCTTTACCGGCTGCGTTCTCAGGGCGCCAGCGGCCATCGTAACGGGGCTTTTCGCCTCGGGCGCGCTGACCCTCGCGCATTGCATCAAGTTCTTCTTTACTTGCATAGCAGGGATAGGCTTTGCAGGTGCGAAGCAACTGCTCGACGATCTCACTATATCGATCCAGCCGCTGCATTTGATAGAACGGGCCTTCGTCGTAATCCAAGTTGAGCCAGGCCATCGCGTCCAAAATGGCCTGGGTCGATTCCGGCGTGGAACGCTCTATATCCGTATCCTCTATGCGCAGGATAAATTTGCCACCGTGTTTGCGTGCGTAGGCCCAGGAGAACAGCGCCGTGCGGGCGCCACCGATATGTAAATAGCCGGTCGGGCTGGGCGCGAAGCGGGTACGGACGGTCATTATTTGTTCTTGAACGCGGGCTTGCGTTTTTCGACGAAGGCGGCCATGCCTTCCTTTTGATCTTCCGTCGCAAAAGCAGCGTGAAAGGTGCGTCGCTCAAACAAGATGCCTTCTGCAAGCGTTGTTTCAAAGGCGCGATTGACCGATTCCTTTGCCATCATCACCACGGGCAGAGACTGTTCTGCAATCTGCTGGGCAACCTTCACGGCCTCATCGACCAAATCAGCGAGCGGGACTATGCGCGACACCAGTCCGCAACGCTCGGCTTCGGCGGCGTCCATCATACGGCCCGTGAGCGCCATTTCCATGGCCTTGGATTTACCCACAAAGCGAGGCAAACGCTGAGTACCACCTGCGCCAGGTATGATACCCAGCCTGATTTCCGGTTGGCCAAATTTGGCGTTCTCGGCAGCTAAAATAAAATCGCACATCATCGCCATTTCACAGCCTCCGCCTAAGGCAAATCCAGCAACCGCGGCAATCAGCGGCTTGCGGCATTGCGCGACGCGCTCCCAGCCGTCAGTGATGTAGTTCGACAGGTAGGCATCCATGTAACTGAAATTTTGCATCACCTTAATATCCGCACCCGCCGCAAACGCTTTGTCGCTGCCGGTGATGACCATGGCGCCGATGTTTGCGTCCCCTTCGAAGCCATTGAGCGCGTGGCCAACGTCCTTGACCAGCGCGGGTGACAGGGCGTTCAGGGCTTGCGGGCGATTAAGCCGGATCAAGCCAACGTTGCCGAGAGTTTCAACGAGAATATTTTCGTAGTTCATGTTTTTCTCCGAGTTTGATAACGAATGACGCTAGAATGGCAGCATTTTAAAGCAAAGCGTTGCCATCACCTATGACCTACAACACACTGTTGTTCAATATTGAAGCGGGGATTGCGGAACTAACCCTGAATCGGCCTGATCGGCTCAACAGTTTCAGCTTAGAAATGCACGAGGAGTTACGCGCGGTCGTGCACATCGTCGAAACCGACGCGAGCATTCGTGTCGTCCTGCTCACCGGTGCCGGGCGTGGCTTTTGTGCTGGACAGGATTTAACTGCGCGACAGGGAGACAAATCCGACGAGGGTGGTCGTATACGCAATAGTCTCGACGAAAACTTTAATCCGTTCATACGCCGCCTGCGTAAACTCAAACAACCCGTGATCTGCGCCGTCAACGGCGTGGCGGCGGGTGCGGGCGCCAATCTTGCGCTAGCGTGCGACATCACCATCGCGGCTGAATCGGCGAGCTTCATGCAGGCGTTCGTCAAAATTGGACTGATACCGGATTGTGGTGGAACCTATTTCTTGCCGCGTTTGATCGGCTCGGCACGCGCTACGGCATTGGCATTATTGGGCGAAAAAATTTCCGCCGCTCAAGCCGCCGAGTGGGGAATGATTTGGCGATGCGTTAAGGATGAGGAACTCATGGACGAAACTCGTGGCATCGCGGCACGACTTGCTGCCGGGCCAAGCACAGCGCTCGGATTAATCAAGCAGGGGATGCAGGTTTCGGCTAACCACACGCTGGATCAACAATTGGACTGGGAACGAGACACACAGGGACTAGCAGGAACTTCGCCGGATTTCGCCGAAGGCGTCGCGGCTTTTCTTGACAAGCGTCCAGCTAAATTTACCGGCGCTTAAGAAACAGCGGAAGGGAAGAATCCCCTTCCGCTAGAACAACATTTCTTTGGACATGCCGTTACGTCGCAACACACGCTTCAAGGTTGCCAACGCTTCCAACTGAATTTGCCTCACGCGTTCGCGCGTCAGTTTCATAGTGGTAGCTAATTCTTCCAAGGTATAAATATCGTGGTCGTTCAAGCCAAAGCGCCGCTCGATTACCCAACGTTGTTTGTCGTTGAGTTGCTCCAACCATTCACGCACTCGGCCAATCACTTCGTCGCGCTGCAATAACTCATCCGCCGCAATGCACTGTTCGTCGGCGATGGATTCGCCCAATGACAGGCTGGGATCAATGTCAAGCGGTGCATCTAGGGAAGCCATGCGCTCATTCAGGTTCAATATCCGACGTACTTCCTCCACGTCCTTGCCGAGCAAGGACGCAACGTCTTCCGCGGTCGGTTCCGTTTCGGAGCGCGCTTCCAGATGTCGCTGGGCGCGCAAATAAACGTTCAATTCTTTAATGATGTGTACCGGCAAGCGTATGGTGCGCGATTGGTTCATAATCGCCCGCTCAACGTTTTGGCGAATCCACCATGTCGCATAGGTGGAGAAGCGGAAACCACGTTCCGGCTCAAATTTTTCCAAGGCGTGTATCAGGCCAAGATTACCTTCCTCGATCAAATCAAGCAGCGGCACACCACGATTGACGTAATGCTTGGCGATATTCACCACCAACCGCAGGTTGTGCTCAATCATTTTTTGCCGCGCGGGGAAATCACCCGCTTGTACTTTAAAGGCAAGCTCACGCTCTTCGGCAGCGCTGAGCAGCGCGTTTTGACCGATTTCGTTGAGATATAGCTGGGTAGCGTCCGCATGCCAGTCGTTGGCCGGTGCGGCGACTTCGGGTGCGTCTCCCTGCCATTCTTCGCTGGACGACGCTACTTCCGCGACTTCGTTTTCTTCTGCTTCTTCAACTTCATCTACTGCGACCGAATGACTCATCAAGACCTCTCGCTGGGTAAGTATTTCAATGGATCAACTGGTTTCCCCGCCCGGCGGATTTCAAAGTGCAGTTTGACCGTTCCGTCATCAGCATCGCTGTTGCCCATCTCAGCGATTTTTTGACCTTTTGTAACAGTCTGTCCCTCTTTAACCAATATCGCGTTGTTATGCGCGTAGAGGCTAAGATGGCTCTTATTGTGAATGATTACGATCATCTTGCCGTAACCTCGTAAACTATTGCCTATGTAAGAAACACGTCCATCGGCGCCGGCAAATATGGGCTGGCCGAGGACCCCCGTTATGTCGATTCCTTTTGAGGCCTCGCTATAACTTGAAACGATCTTACCACTGGACGGCCAACCCCATTGTAAACTTTCGTTATCACTTGATGCGGGCGGATTGGCTTCCGGCTTGGCGTCCGGCGCAGGCGCCTCACCGCCATCGCGTTGCATTTTTGCCAAGGCGGCATCGGAATAAGGTACGCGCGTGGCCCTCGGTTCGAGCTTGATGGGCGCATCGGGTTTCTTGTCTTGCGGCTTGCTGACCGGCGATGCGAGGGGCTCAGCTACGGGTTTCCCTTCTGGCGGCGCATCGATCTTGATGGGCATCACGGTCACGCCGGGCTGCGCTTCTGTTGAGCCTGGCGCAGAAAGGCGCAGCACCATACCTTCTTTAATCGCGTTGACATCGGACAGGTTGTTCCAAACACCGACTTCTTGATGAGTCAGCCCATACTGCCGCGCGATGCTGTAGAGAGTTTCACCTTTTTGCACTACATGAGTCGGTGTTTTCCGCTCACCGGGCGGCAGACTCGACGTTCCCGCCGCGACGGGAGGCACGGGTTTTGCACTTTCTTCTGACCTACCCGTAGGCACAGTCTGGGTAGGCGCAGGTTTTGTGTGGTTTGTCGACGCGGCGCGATCGACTACGGGCGCGCGCTGCTCAGTCACACAGGCGGAAAGGAGCGCTGCCAACAGCATGGCTATTGCGACTAACCCGTGGCGTGACGGGAAAGACGGGGTTTTCACGCTAGCGCACCGTACCTGGCAACAAGGGAACGAATTTAACTTCTTCCAACACGGTTTCGACAAACCCTTTCTCGGTATTTTCAATGAGATGCAGCCTTTGCTCATCCTGGCCTTTGGGAAACACTAGCCGCCCGCCAGGCGCCAGTTGCGTCAAAATTTCCGTGGGCGTTTCCAACGCCGCCGCAGTCATCAAAATGCCGTCAAAAGGCGCTACTTCGGCAAGGCCAAATGTCCCGTCGCCATGTTTGAAACGCACATTGGTGATACGCAATTCGCGCAGGTGATCGCGCGCTTTATTGAGCAACGCTTCAATGCGCTCAATGGAATACATCTCTTTGGCAAAACGCGCCAGTATCGCGGTCTGGTAGCCGCACCCAGTACCGATCTCCAGCACACGTTCCAGCTGGCGGCCATTACGAACCAACTCCGTCATACGTGCGACAATATAGGGGCTCGATATGGTCTGACTGAAGCCGATCGGTAGCGGCGTGTCTTCATAGGCGCGGCTCGCCAATGCCTCGTCAACGAAGATATGGCGTGGTGTTTCGTACATCACCGCCAATACCCGCTCGTCGGAAATGCCGCTTTCACGCAATCGTTCAACCATGCGTGTGCGGGTACGCTGGGAAGTCATGCCGATACCGGTCTGGCGCGCAGTCACGAGCGCAACCATGCCCTAAGCGAATCCAACCGGGCGTAGTGAGTCAAGTCGATCTGCAAGGGTGTGATCGCAACACGCCCCGCGTTGACGGCAAAAAAATCCGTGCCCTCCCCCGCATCTTGCTCCCCGCCTGCTGCACCCACCCAATACACCGTCTCGCCCCTGGGATTTTGGGATTTCACGATCGGCTCAGCCTTATGGCGCTTGCCCAATCGAGTCACTTCACGCCCCTTTAGCGATTCGTAGGGCAAATCGGGTACATTTACATTGAGGAGAAAAGGCTCGTTGGCCGGCTTGGCTTGAAATTGCTTGACCAACTCGAGCGCAACTCGCGCGGCGGTATTGAAATGCTTGTCCCCCGCGGCGGCAAGGGAAACCGCGATTGACGGGATGCCGAGCAAATAACCTTCCGTCGCAGCCGCAACGGTGCCAGAATAAACCGTATCGTCGCCCATGTTTGCGCCATGATTGATACCCGATACGACCATATCCGGCAGATCATCCAACAAACCCGTCACGGCCATATGCACACAATCCGTTGGGGTGCCGTTGATGTGATAAAAACCATTTTGCGCACGGGCCAGCTTGAGGGGACGATCCAAGGTCAAGGAATTGCTCGCGCCGCTGCGATCTCGCTCGGGGGCGACTACGGTTATATCTGCGATCGCGCCCAATACGCTGGCTAATTCATGCAAACCGGGGGCGAAATAGCCATCATCATTACTTAACAGGATGCGCATCGATGCTGGAGTCTCGTTGTTTACGAATTAAGCTAAGGGATGTAAATCAAAGAGTTGAATTATACACTGAAGAACCTTGTCGAAGGTGACTTATCTGCATCATTTCAGCGGAATTTTTGTCGGCTGAGCACAGAAGCCACACTGATCTCGTATAGAATAACTGTTCGATGCTAAAAGAATTTCATTACAAAATCGACTGGCCCAGCAAAAGCCATTTGCCAGGCCACCATCGCAGCACCCAGTCCGGCGGCGGCATTGAGTTTCGCGGTAACGTGCCGCTGCTGGCCTTGCCTGATACGCGTCGCCTCGACATTCGCTCAAGTTTATCCGATCCCTTTGATCAGTGGTTTGTGCGCAGTTTCCGCCAGCGCAGCCAGGTACCCGTGTATCTGCTTGCGGACCTAACGGCATCGATGGGCTTCGCCGGCGAACTGCGCAAACTCGATGTACTCGCGGATTTCGTTGAATCACTCGCTTATTCAGCCCACCGCACCGGTGATCGCTTTGCTTTTGTGGGTTGCGACCAAACCTTGCGCACGGATTTTTTCCTGCCACCAACCCATGCCGTGGGCGCGGGCCTAGATATGGCGCGGCGCTTACGCGCATTGTTGCCAACGGGGACGGCCGCTGCGGGCTTGCTCGAAGCCTCGCGCTACATCATTCGGCAACGCTGTTTGGTGTTTCTGGTTTCAGACTTCCACTTTCCTGACGAGTTGCTTGAAAAATTGTTCGCTAGCCTGTCGCACCATCGCGTTTGCCCCATCGTGTTGTGGGACCGCGCCGAGTATGAGCGGTTGCCGCGATTCGGATTAATCACCGCACGAGACAGCGAAACCGGGCGCAAACGTACGCTATTGTTACGGCCGGCCTTGCGAGAACGGTTACTGACCTCGTTCTCGGCGCGACGGGCCAAACTGGAGGCATTCTTTCAGCAGCACAACACCCGACCGATTTTTCTCGAAGAGGGTTTCGACGCAGAAAAAATCACTCAGTATTTTTTTGAGCCCAAGAGCGAAGTGTTGGAGGCCGCAGCGTGATGCGGCTCGCGGTATTCACACTGACATGGCTGTGGTATGGCCTAGGTAACGCTGCGGAAGCCCTGGTGTCGGTGCAGAATCCACGCCCGTTCGGCTACGTGATCGGTGACACGCTGGTCCAACAGATCGGAATCAAACTAGATTGCGGTGCTAGCCTCGACGAGAAAAGTCTGCCCAAGATTGGGCGTATTAATGCCTGGCTGGAATTGCGCTCGGTGGAAATCAGTGGGAATAACGCCCTAAGCGATGGTCAATATGGCCTCAAGCTCACTTACCAACTACTGAATTCGCCGGTGAAGATCAAGACGCTAGAACTGCCTGCGCAGAAATTCCTGTTCAATCATTCCGGCATGGTCAGCGAAGCTAAAATCGCCGAATGGCCCCTCACCCTGGCTCCGATCACGCCAGAGGAAGTATTGGCGCGGGATGGGCTGGAGGCACTGCGGCCTGACCTGCCACCATCAGGCATAGATACAACTGGCTATCGCTCGCGGGTACTCGCGTACGCTGCGGTCCTGGCGGCAATTGTCCTATATTGGGTCTATCGATTCTTTGGAATTCCGTTTCTAGCCAGTCGACGGCGCCCGTTCACATTGGCGTACCGCGAGATCACCAAGTTGAAAGAACTTCCTGCTGAAAGTTCGTTCACCCAAGCCATGGCTCTGCTGCATCAAGCAGTTAACCAAACGGCTGGCAAATCACTATTCGCAGAGAACATCGATCAATTTCTCGCAAACCATCCATCGCGGGATCGCTTGGCGCCGCTAATGCAACAATTCTTCGCATTGTCCCGTCAAGAGTTTTTTGCAAGTGGTGTAGTGTCGGAGCAACGGTCTTTGCCATGGCTGATGGATTTTTGCCGTACTTGGCGTGACATTGAGCGGGGAATCGCATGAATCTGCAAATCGCGCATCCGCTGGTGCTGCTGCTTTTGCCGTTGGCGCTGTTGCCTTTTTTTCGCAGTGATCGCAAAGTCCTCACCTATGGGTGGCTCGACCTTATGCCGCGCGATCTCCTGTCGGGATTTATCGGCCTATTGCTACGACTCATCGGCATGACGGCCATTGCCGCGCTCGTTCTCGGCTTGGCCGAGCTATATCGCTCCGAAGTAACGGAAGAAAAACTGGGTCACGGTGCGCAAATCGTGGTGTTGTTGGATCGCAGCCGCAGCATGGACGAGTCCTTCAACCAGGGGCGCATCAACCATGATCCGAGGGAAACCCTCACCCTGGAGCAGCAGCAGGAAATCAAAGGCAAGGTCGCCCGCAAGCTACTCTCAAAGTTCGCCGCCCAACGGCCAAATGACATGTTCGGTATGGTATTGTTCAGCACCTATCCGCTGCGGGTGCTCGATTTCACGCAAAAGCAAGAGGCAATACAAGCCGTCATCCGCGCCGGAGATGTCGGCCGTGGCCTCTCGGAGACGGATCTTGCCCGTGGTTTGTTCTCTGCTTTGTCGTTCTTCGACAACCAGCAATATACTGGTTCACGCATCATTCTGTTGGTCTCTGACGGCGGGGCTCGTATCGATGCAGCGACTAGAAAGAAGCTGTCCCAGATCATCAAACGCAATCGCGTTGGCCTTTACTGGATCTATTTACGTTCCGTCCATAGCGCGAGCTTGTTTGCAGAAAACAATCAAGAGGCGGCAGATGTGCAATTGGCGCCTGAAACCGCTTTGCATCAGTATTTCACCTCGCTAGGGTCGCCCTACCGCGCCTACGAAGCCGATAGTTCCGATGCGCTGCAGCGCGCCATACAAGACGTTAACCGCTTAGAAAATTTACCTATGGTTTTCAATGAAATCGTCCCCCGTCACGAACTTGCGCCCGCCTGCTACTGGGCCGCAGCACTGTTGATGGCGCTATTACTTGCGTCCAAGTTAATGGAGGTGCGAGCGTGGCGTTGAGACGGAGAATGCACAAATGGCTATGCTGGAGCACCGTTCCCTTAGTCGCGTTGCTGGTGTTCGACGGCTACCGCTGGTGGCAAGCGGCGCGCATTAATACAGCGATCAGAGATGGTTCCATCATCAACGCCAAGGGCCAGTTACCCCCCGAAGCCGTGTTCGCGCAAGCTTACTACCAGGCGCAAAAATCTAACCAGGAGTCTGCAACGGCTCTGTACAAACAAGTTGAGACCGTTGCGCAAAATAACCTCAAAAACGCCGCGCGCTACAACCGCGCGAATAGTTATCTGCAGCGCGCCATGGAACTAGACGCCAACGGTAACAAGCAACTGGGGTTACCTCTGGTCGAGATGGCAAAGGATGCCTACCGAATCGTGTTGCGGTCAAAACCAGTAACCTGGGACGCAAAATATAATCTTGAACGGGCACTGCGCCTAGTGCCCGATCCAGACGACAGCGACGATGCGGACTTGCCGCCACCGGAACAATCGGAACGTGCGCTGACCACCGTGCGCGGGTTCACGCTGGGGCTGCCGTGACGTTTAATGCGTGGCAATGGTTGGCATCGCTAGACCGGCGTTTGGCCTGGCTAATCGGCGCGCTGCTCTTGCTAGCAATCGCCTTGACCCAGCCGATGCTGGCTTGGAAACGGGACGTGTTCAATGCCGTCTTTGTTATCGATATTACACAAAGCATGAACACCAAAGACTATCAAGTCGACGGTCAACCCGTCAGCCGATTGCAAATCAGCAAAGACAGCTTGCGCAAAGCATTGCTACAAATGCCCTGCGGTTCCAAAGTCGGCATGGGGATTTTCAACGAGTATCGCTCATTTTTATTGCTGGCGCCGATTGAAGTTTGCAGCAACTACACGGAGTTGATGGGGACGCTTAGCCATATCAGCGGCAAAATGGCATGGGCCGGCGGCAGCGAGATCGCCAAGGGCCTGAATTGGGGATTGAAAATGGCTAAGTCCCTGGAGCCCAGGCCCAGCTTGGTGTTCTTGACCGATGGCCACGAAGCGCCACCCATCAGGATGAATCAGCGGCCACATATCGACATGGCACCCGGCGAGGTGCAAGGGTTGCTAGTGGGCTTAGGTGGTGCGGAACTTTCGCCTATCCCTAAAATTGATCCGGAAGGAAATTCGATCGGTTTTTGGCGTGCCGATGAAGTGGCGCAAACCGATATCTATAGCCAAGGTCGCGGCGGC
>JBDSJK010000185.1:0-3211 GCA_039917535.1 Burkholderiales bacterium | reverse complement strand
GCGCCGTAGGCCTCCAGCGCCCATACCTCCATCTCACCAAAGCGCTGACCACCAAACTGCGCCTTACCGCCGAGGGGCTGCTGGGTCACCAAGCTGTACGGCCCGGTGGAACGTGCATGCATCTTGTCGTCCACCAAATGGTGCAACTTCAGGATGTGCATGTAGCCGACGGTAACGGTGCGATCAAACGCTTCGCCGGTGCGACCGTCGATCAAGGTAAGCTGGCCCGAGCGCGGCAGGCCGGCGAGTTCCAGCATATCTTTAATTTCGCTTTCGTTCGCGCCGTCGAACACGGGGGTTGCAAACGGCACACCTTTTTGCAGGTTCTCGGCGAGGTCCATGATCTCAAGATCGGAAAGCGTATCGAGATCCTCTTTCTTACCGGTAGAGTTGTAAATCTTCTCGAGGAACTTACGTATTTTCGCGATATTTTCCTGGGCCTTCAGCATCGCGCCGATCTTGTGCCCTAAGCCCTTCGCCGCCCAGCCGAGATGGGTTTCCAAGATCTGCCCAACGTTCATCCGCGACGGCACGCCTAGCGGATTGAGCACCACGTCCATCGGCGTTCCATCGGCAGAGAACGGCATGTCCTCGACGGGAACGATCTTTGAAATAACACCCTTGTTACCGTGACGACCGGCCATCTTGTCGCCGGGCTGCAAACGGCGCTTCACCGCCACATATACCTTGACCATTTTCTGCACGCCGGGCGGTAATTCATCGCCCTGGGTGAGCTTCTTACGTTTTTCTTCAAATAATTTCTCAAACTCGGCACGCTTTTGCGTCAAGCTGTCGCGGATGGCTTCCAGTTGCAATGCCACCTCATCATTGGCAACCCGCACGTCAAACCACTCGGAGCGGCTGATTTCGTCGAGATAAGCTTTGGTTATTTTCGCGCCCTTGGCCAACTTCTTCGGTCCACCTTTGGCGATTTTGTTCAGCAGGAGCCGCTCGATCCGCTCTGCAGCATCGTTCTCCACGATCCGCATTTGATCGGCCAGATCCATTTTGAAGTGCTTCAATTCTTCGTCGATGATATGTTGCGCGCGCTTGTCCCGCTCGATGCCCTCACGGGTAAAGACTTGCACATCGATCACCGTACCCGACATACCGGACGGTACGCGCAGGCTGGTATCTTTTACATCGGAAGCCTTCTCGCCAAAAATTGCACGGAGTAACTTCTCCTCCGGCGTGAGTTGCGTTTCGCCCTTGGGTGTGACCTTACCTACTAGCACATCGCCCGCCTCAACTTCCGCGCCGATGTAGATGATGCCCGACTCATCCAGACGACCCAACATGCGCTCGGAAAGATTGGAAATATCGCGAGTTATCTCTTCTGGCCCGAGCTTGGTGTCGCGCGCGACCACCGACAATTCCTCGATGTGGATGGAGGTGTAACGATCCTCGGCAACGATACGCTCGGAAATGAGAATTGAGTCCTCAAAGTTAAAACCGTTCCATGGCATGAAAGCGACTAACAAATTTTGACCCAGGGCGAGTTCGCCCATGTCCGTGGATGCGCCGTCGGCCACCACATCATTGCGGCTAATCATGTCGCCGACCTTCACGACAGGTCGCTGGTTGATGTTGGTGTTCTGGTTCGAGCGGGTGTATTTGGTGAGGTTGTAAATATCCACACCCACTTCGCCCGCTTGCGTCTCGGCGTCGTTCACACGCACCACAATGCGCGAAGCATCAACATAGTCGACCACACCGCCACGACGGGCACACACCACGGTACCCGAATCCAGCGCAACCGTGCGCTCAATGCCCGTACCCACGAGCGGCTTTTCGGCACGCAGGCACGGCACCGCCTGGCGTTGCATGTTAGAGCCCATCAGCGCTCGGTTCGCGTCGTCATGCTCCAAAAAAGGAATCAACGATGCGGCAACCGATACAATCTGCGCGGGCGCCACGTCGATATGGGTGATGCGATCCGGCGGCATCAACGCGAACTCATTCTTATGGCGGCACGAAACTAACTCGTCTACAAAGGCGCCGGATTTATCTACCTGCGCATTCGCTTGGGCAATTACATGTTGGCTCTCCTCGATCGCCGAGAGAAACTCGATGTCCTTCGCGACTTTTCCACCCTTGATCTTGCGATAAGGCGTTTCCAGGAAACCAAACTCATTGGTGCGCGCGTACAGCGCCAATGAATTGATCAAGCCGATGTTTGGACCTTCAGGCGTCTCGATCGGACACACGCGACCGTAGTGGGTCGGATGCACGTCGCGAACTTCAAACCCCGCGCGTTCGCGGGTCAGGCCACCCGGTCCAAGCGCAGACACGCGCCGCTTATGGGTAATTTCCGACAAAGGATTAGTTTGATCCATGAACTGGGACAATTGACTCGAGCCGAAGAACTCTTTAATCGCGGCCGAGATCGGCTTCGCGTTGATTAAGTCATGGGGCATGAGGTTGTCGGATTCCGCTTGGGAGAGGCGCTCCTTCACAGCGCGCTCAACCCGCACTAGACCCGCGCGGAATTGGTTCTCTGCCAATTCGCCCACGGAACGAACACGACGATTACCAAGATGATCAATATCGTCGATTTCACCGCGACCGTTACGCAGTTCAACCAAAATCTTGATGACCGCAATGATGTCGTCGTTCGACAGGGTACCGGTACCCGTCAGCTCTTGACGACCGACGCGACGGTTAAACTTCATGCGGCCCACGGCCGACAGATCGTAGCGATCTTCGCTGAAGAACAAGCCGCCAAACAATGCCTTGACCGCTTCTTCCGTGGGCGGCTCGCCGGGGCGCATCATGCGATAAATGACCACCCGCGCGGCGGTTTGATCAACACAGTCGTCGATCCGCAAAGTCTGCGAGATATACGCGCCTTGATCCAGATCGTTCGTGTACAGGGTCTTCAGCACAGTGACCCCGGCGATGGTGGCTTTGGCAAGATTGGTTTCCGTGATCTCTTCGTTGGCGGCGAGCAAGATTTCACCGGTCTCCTTGTCGATCACGTTGTGCGCAACAACTCGACCAAGCAGAAAATCTTCGTTGACTTCCAACCGCTTCAGACCTGCTTGCTCCATCTCACGAATGTGTTTGACCGTAATCCGTTTGTCTTTTTGGACGATCTGCTTGCCGCTCTTGGTGTTGATATCGAACTTGGCGATCTCACCGCGCATGCGCTCGGGCACGACCTCAAACTCAATACCCTTCCGATTGAGATGGAAGGTGTCAGTGACGAAAA
>JBDSJK010000184.1:0-2624 GCA_039917535.1 Burkholderiales bacterium | reverse complement strand
GCAACGCATGCTGGATGCGATTGCCTAGTTGGCCCAGCACCGTATCGGGAACGTCAAGCGGATTTTGCGTGATGAAATACACACCGACGCCTTTTGAGCGCGACAGTCGCACGACCAATTCGATGCGCTCTAGCATCTGCTTCGGCGCATCGTTAAACAGTAGATGGGCCTCGTCGAAAAAGAACACGATTTTCGGCTTGTCCGGATCGCCGACCTCCGGCAAACGTTCGTAGAGTTCCGACAGTAGCCACAACAAGAAGGTCGAATAAACACACGGCGCTTGGAGCAGTTTGTCCGCGGCGAGTATGTTCACCACACCCAGTCCGCCCGGCGTTTGCATCAAATCATCTAAATTTAGCGCCGGTTCACCAAAAAATTTGTCGCCGCCTTGTTGTTCCAATGTCAGCAAGCCGCGCTGAATGGCGCCCACACTCGCCGACGAGACATTGCCATATTGCGTGGTGAATTCGCTGGCGTTATCGCCGACGTATTGCAGCATGGCGCGCAGATCCCTGAGGTCCAGCAGCAGCATCCCGTTGTCGTCGGCGATCTTGAACACCATGGCGAGCACGCCTTCCTGGGTTTCGTTCAAGCTCAGGATGCGCGCCAGCAACAGCGGGCCCATTTCCGACACGGTGGCGCGCACCGGATGACCCTGCTCGCCGAACACGTCCCACAGGGTGACCGGACAGTTGCCGTATTTGAAATCGGCGAGAGCGAGCTGTTTCACTCGATCCGCCACTTTCGGATTGCTGCCGCCGGTTTGACTGATGCCCGTTAGATCGCCCTTCACATCGGCCATGAAAACCGGCACGCCGATGGCGCTGAAACGTTCGGCGAGCACCTGCAGCGAGACGGTCTTGCCGGTACCGGTGGCACCCGCAATCAAACCATGGCGATTGGCCATGCTGGGCAGTAGCACCAGGTCGATCTTGCTTTTCGCAATCAAAAGAGGTTCGGTCATAGGAGTTTATCTGCTTAGAAGAAGTTACAAGCTGATATAATTACACGTTTAGAAACAAATGAGTAGGTGAGGAATGGCCGGGCACTCGAAATGGGCGAATATTAAGCACAAAAAAGCCGCCACGGATGCAAAGCGCGGCAAGATATTTACCCGCTTAATCAAAGAAATCACGGTTGCCGCACGAATAGGCGGTGGTGATGTCGGCTCCAATGCCCGCCTGCGTTTGGCCGTCGATAAAGCCTATGAAAACAACATGCCGAAAGAGACCATCGAGCGCGCAGTGAAACGCGGCTCGGGAGAATTGGAAGGCGTGAATTATGAGGAAGTGCGTTACGAAGGTTACGGCATCGCCGGTGCGGCGGTGATGGTTGATTGTATGACCGACAACAAAACCCGCACCGTTGCCGACGTGCGCCACGCCTTCACCAAATACGGCGGCAATCTCGGTACCGATGGCTCCGTTGCGTTTCTGTTCAAGCACTGTGGCCAGATGCTATTCGCCCCCGGTACCAACGAAGACAAGCTCATGGAAGCCGCGCTGGAAGCGGGCGCGGACGATGTGGTCAGCAACAACGACGGTAGCTTTGAAGTCGTTACCGGTCCTTACGATTTTACCCAGGTGAAAGAGACGCTGACGAAAGCAGGATTTACGCCGGAGTTCGGCGAAGTCACCATGAAGGCTGAGAACGAAGTCGATATGACCGGCGATGATGCGGCGCGCATGCAAAAATTATTGGACGCGCTGGAAGCCCTCGACGATGTGCAAGATGTTTATACCACCGCGCTGGTAGGCGACTGATTTGCGCACGCTTGCGCGCGGCCGATAACGTTGGAAATTACACGCATCTTGGGTATCGACCCCGGACTGCGTATCACCGGCTTTGGTTTGATCGAAACAGGCGCCAAGCTGCGTTATCTGAGTAGCGGTTGCATCAAAACCAAAGATGACGATCTGCCTGATCGACTCAAGACCATCTGGGAGGGCTTATGCGAGATTATCGATACCCATCAACCGCAGCATGTGGCGGTCGAAAAAGTGTTCGTCAACGTGAATCCGCAATCCACGCTGCTGCTCGGTCAGGCGCGTGGTGTGGCGATCTGCGCCGCGGTGGCGCAGAAACTCGCGGTATTTGAATACACGGCGTTGCAGGTCAAACAAGCAGTGGTCGGCAACGGTCATGCACATAAAGAACAAGTTCAGGAAATGGTAAAACGTCTATTGAATCTACCCGCCGTGCCGCAAGCGGATGCCGCCGACGCCTTGGCCTGTGCCATATGCCATGCCCACGGCGGTATGGGCATGGGTGGGTTGGCGACAGCGGGTTTTCGCGTACGCAACGGGCGACTGATTCGATGATCGGCCGGCTGCACGGCAAGCTCATCGAGAAGCAACCGCCGCAGGTGGTGGTCGACGTGCAGGGACTCGGCTATGAGATTGATGTGCCCATGAGCACGTTCTACAACTTACCGGGTATCGGCGAGGCCGTGACCTTGCATACCCACCTGGTGGTCCGCGAAGATGCTCATTTACTCTATGGTTTTGGTAGCGAAGAAGAACGCCGCGTATTTCGCCAATTGCTGAAAATCAGCGGCGTTGGGCCTAAGCTTGCATTGTCGGTATTAAGTGGCCTGTCGATCAACGATCTGGCACTCGCGGTAG
>JBDSJK010000183.1:0-2696 GCA_039917535.1 Burkholderiales bacterium | reverse complement strand
GAATGGCAACTCGGCAACCTTAGGTGGTGGGCACAAATAACGTGCCCGCACTACCTCGCTGGCGCAATCGAGCGCCTTGTTTTGAACTATTTTTTCATTTCAAGTTATCCCGCTCCGATTTCTCAATAATAGTCTTCCTCACGTGGGTGGCGTACAGCAAGGATGTTCATGATATTTTTTGGGTCGATGTCATATAACGCCGCATAACCGGTCGAGCCAACAGGAATGAGGAGTTCGCGCAAAAAATGCATTGTTGGGGAGCGCTTAGCGGCAAGAAAAAGGTGAGAATTTGAGAAAATTGATGGCCTCCTTGATTGCGGCCAAAGCCCGTTCCGCCGCAGCGGTGTTTTCGTGGAGCAAAAATTCGTAGAGCCTTATCAGGTCGTCTTCGGCCTCGGGTGTGAAACGAACCTTTGTAGCGTTTCAGCTGGTTGCGCTACGTGCCGCCTTGACTTTGTCCAGCTTGCGCTCAAGCTTTTCGATTACTATCGCGGCTGATATATATGTGCCCGTTTTCTTGGCCTGCGCGGCGCTCGCGAGTCCCCTCGCAATAAACGCCTGTCGCGCTTTGCGGTACTCGATACTGCGATTTAATGCGTCGAGCACAAAGCTGGAAAGCGTCTCGTCTTGCTCAAGAACCGCTTCGGCTTCTTTGCGGAGTTCCGGCGATACACGCAAGGACGGAATGGAAGGGGTTTTCATCGATTGGCCAAACTGCATTGCAGATGCGAGGCATTATAAACAAATCCAGAAATTCCGTTATTTGCCACTGCCTAGCGTACATGCCTGAAGAGTCGCACCAGTAGCCATCCTCCAGGCACATGCCGCCAGCAGCCACACCCCGCCTGCCTCGCAGACCGGGGGTCAAGAGCAATTACTACGCTCGTGCTAGCGCGGGTTGCGCGACGATCCTATTCCGCTTGAACGTAGTGAGGACCAAGACCGCGCAAAGCACCAAGAACCCGGCGAGGATGAACAGTGCATTGGCCGGGTCGCCGAGTTTGTCTTTGATAATGCCGATCCATTTGGGTCCGTAGTAGCCGCCCAGGTTGCCGAAGGAATTGATCATCGCAATGCCACCTGCCGCTGCGGTGCCGGTTAGGAACGCGGTCGGCAGGGACCAGAAACAGGACGTGACCGAAAGGCATCCCGCCGTGGTCATGGTCAATCCGATCATGGATATGAGCGGTTGTGACTTACCGGCGAAGCCGGTGATGATCAGACCCGTCGCGGCGATCAGAGCGGGAATCGCCACATGCCAACGCCGTTCCATGGTTTTGTCGGAATGGCGGCCGTTCAGCGACATAGCGACTGCGGCAAATATCCAAGGTATTGCGCTAATGAGGCCGTTGTTGAATTCACCTTGCACACCCATTTCCTTTACCAATTGCGGCAAGAAAAAAGTGACGCCGTAAAACCCAACCACGACAGAAAAATAGATCGCCGCTAGTATCCAGACCTTGTAGTCCTTGAGTGATTCAAGAAAATGGTGATGTCCACCGGCTGCAGATTTTCGCTTAAGATCCGCTTCCAATCGCTCTATTACCAATGCTTTCTCTTGAGGTTTGAGCCACTTGGCCTGTTGCGGACTATTATCTAAATACAAAATCGTGACAACGCCCAAGATTACCGCCGGCAGCCCTTCAAGCAGAAATAACCATTGCCAGCCCGCCCAGCTATTCATACCCGCCATGTATTGCATGATCGCGCCCGAGACGGGGCTGCCGATGACCCCCGCGATCGCGACCGCGGTCATGAATAGGGCAACCATGCGGGCGCGATATTCCGAGGGAAACCAATAGGTCAAATAAAGAATAATGCCGGGGAAAAATCCGGCTTCGCCCGCGCCGAGCAGAAAGCGCATAGCGTTAAATCCGGTGGCGGTGTCTACGCCAAAAAACGCCGATATGGGCTGCACATACATAAAGGCCGCCGAAAAAATTCCCCAAATGATCAAGATACGGGCGATCCAAAGTCTGGCGCCGACTTTATTGAGGATGAGATTACTGGGAACCTCGAAAAAAAAGTAGCCGATGAAGAACCAGCCCGCCGCCGCCGCATAGACGGTCTCGCTAAAACCCAGATCTTTACTCATCTGCAGCTTGGCGAAACTGACGTTGACGCGATCAAGGAAGGCGATCACGTAGAGCAAAAACAAGAACGGAATGAGCCGCCAGAACAGTTTTTTGTAGGTTGCGGCCTCGAACTCAGGCGTGTATGACGATGCAACGTTTGCGCTCATTATGACTCCTCCTAGAAAAATACCTAACGTTATAGTCGGAGAAAAGCTTGCTCCGTTCTTGCTTTACTAGTTTCTTATTCAGAGATACAGTTACGCCCGTTTGCCTTGGCGCGATACAACGCGCTGTCGGCAGCGGAAATAAGTGAGTCCAGCGACTGGCCGGTCTGCATGCCGGCGATGCCCAACGAAATATTCACCGCGGGTAACAGCTTGCCTTCCTCAAACGGCGTGGGCGTATTGCTGACGGCTTTGCGCAACCGGTCGGCGATGGCCCACGCGCCTTTCACCGGGGTTTCAGGCAAGCACAGCGCAAACTCTTCGCCGCCATAACGTGCAACCAAATCCGTCGGACGCAACATGTTAAGCAACACCTGGGCGACGGTGCAGAGCACGCGATCACCGGCCAGATGACCAAAGCGATCGTTCATCTGCTTGAAGTGATCGATGTCGAGCA
>JBDSJK010000182.1:0-3713 GCA_039917535.1 Burkholderiales bacterium | reverse complement strand
CGGAAGGCGCGGACAGCGCCGGCATGAGTCGCAGTATTCCCATGGAAAAGGCGCTCGATGATGTGATGATCGCCCTGTATCAGAACGGCGAGCCGATTCGCCCCGAGCAAGGCTTCCCCATGCGCCTCGTACTGCCGGGATTCGAAGGCAATATGAGCGTAAAGTGGCTGCGACGGATCAAGGTGACGGAAGGCCCAATCCATAGCAAAGACGAGACGTCGAAATATACCGACCTGTTGCCCGACGGCAAAGCGCTGCAGTTCACTTACACTATGGGCGTGAAGTCAGTAATCACGCGTCCTTC
The DNA here is from genome assembly GCA_039917535.1 of Burkholderiales bacterium. Classification (GTDB taxonomy): domain Bacteria; phylum Pseudomonadota; class Gammaproteobacteria; order Burkholderiales; family JALYOK01; genus JBDSJK01. The sequence continues at coordinate 3,409 of JBDSJK010000182.1, read as the reverse complement.
GCCTTTGATGAAAATGGGTGCGCCCGGTTACTATGAAATTTCAGGCGTGGCCTGGAGCGGCGCCGGAAAGATCAAAAAAGTTGAAGTGTCCGCCGACGGCGGAAAAACCTGGGCCGATGCCGCGTTGCAAGAGCCCGTATTGGACAAGAGCCTGGTGCGGTTTCGCGTGCCATGGAAGTGGGACGGCGCGCCGGTGTTGCTGGCAAGCCGCGCCAGCGATGAAAAAGGTCGCGTGCAAGAATCGCGGGAAAAATGGAAAACGCAGTATTCACCGGCTAATATTTATCACTACAATGCGATCCAAACGTGGAAGGTCGAAGCCAACGGGGAGGTAACAAATGTCTTCGTTTAGATTATTATTTATTGCGGGCCTCGCGTTGGCGCCTTTCGCATGGGCGGCACCCGAACTTGGCAAACCCATTGACGCAAAAGATCTCGCTACCTGGGATATCAGCATCCCACCCACTGGCGAAGGCTTACCAACCGGTAGCGGCACCGCGTCGCAAGGCACCATCGTGTATGGACAAAAATGTCTTGCTTGCCACGGCGAGGATGCGGCGGGCAAACCCGCCGATGCGCTGGTGGGTGGCGTGGGCACGTTGCGCTCGAAAAATCCCGTGCGCACCGTCGGCAGCTTTTGGCCCTACGCTACGACACTGTTCGATTACATCCGCCGCGCCATGCCTTACAACAAATCAAAGTCGTTATCGAGCGATGAACTCTACGCAGTCTGTGCCTACATTTTAGCGAAAAATGGCATCATCGCCGAAGACTTTGTACTCGATGCAAAGACCCTGCCGCAGGTAAAAATGCCCAATCGAGATGGATTTATCGATGCCTCCAAGAGCAAGCAATAGCGGGCCTCTCGAGGCACATGCCTCGGAGAAGCGCTCTGTTATTGAGGTTGCGGGCAGGCATATTGAAATAGCGCAGTTGGGCGGCCTGGTGGCCGGCTGGCCCACGATTGTTTTTCTGCACGAAGGCCTTGGCTCTGTGAGCTTGTGGCGCGATTTTCCGCAGCGTGTTGTAGAAGAAACCGGCTACGCGGCGTTGATTTATTCGCGCTACGGCTATGGTCAATCGGACGTGATTGAAGCCAAACGCAGCGCGGATTACATGCATCGCGAAGCGCTCGATGTGCTGCCTGAGTTGCTAGGCAAGCTTGAGATCAGAAACCCTCTGTTGTTTGGCCACAGCGATGGCGCTTCTATTGCGTTGATCTACGCCGGCGCAGGGCACAGTGTGCGTGGCTTGATTCTTGAAGCACCCCACGTGTTTGTTGAGGATATTTCCGTCCAGGGTGCGACGAAAGCTGCGCAGCAATTTCGCGATACCGATTTACCCAAGCGGCTGAGCCGCCATCATCGCGATGCGGACAAAACCTTCTGGACTTGGCACGACATTTGGACCAGTGAAGCATTTCGCGACTGGAACATCGAGGCAAGCTTGAGCGCAATTAATTGCCCATTGCTGGCAATACAGGGCGAACAAGATGAATACGGAACATTGCGGCAAATCGACGCCATCGTAAGCCAGGTCGGCGGCCCACGGCGTAAGCTTGTTTTACCCAACTGTGGCCACACCCCACACCGCGAACATCCGGCATCGATTTTGGAAGCCACCACATCGTTCATCGAAAGCGTTTTACAATAGCGTCAGCATTCACAACATAAAATATTTTTATTCAGGGGGAATCTTCAATGTGGTTACAAAACTATAACCCGACCGGTAGCGCTATCGTATCGACGCTACTCGCGGCATTGCCGGTGTTTATCTTGCTCGGCGGACTGGGCATTTTTCATATTCCCGCCCATATCGCAGCCTTGGGCGGCATGGTGGCCGCGCTGGCGATCGCCGTCTTTGTTTTCGATATGCCTACGTCCATGGCCGGCACCGCCGCGCTGTTCGGCGGCACCTTCGGTGTGCTCGGTATCGTTTGGATCATCGTCAACTTGATGTTCCTTTACCGCATGACCGAAAAGGCCGGGCTGTTTGCCATCCTGCAGGATTCCATCGCCGGCATCACCAACGACAAACGCCTGCAACTTTTGCTGATCGCGTTTTGTTTCGGCGCATTCTTCGAGGGCGCGGCGGGTGGCGGCACACCGGTGGCATTGACAGGGGCCATTTTGATCGGCCTGGGCTTTTCGCCGCTCGCCGCCTCCGGCCTGTCGCTGATAGCGAACACCGCGCCTGTCGCCTATGGCGGCTTGGGCACGCCGATCATCGTGTTGCACAGCGTGACCCAGCCGGATAATCCCGATTATCTATTGACCCTATCCGCCATGGTCGGACGTCAGTTGCCGTTTTTCTCGTTGCTGGTCCCGTTCTGGCTGATCATCGCGTTTGTCGGCTGGAAGCGCACCAAAGATATTTGGCCGGCGATCTTGGTAGCGGGCGGCAGCTTTGCTTTCTGTCAATTCATCATCTCCAACTACCACGGGCCGTGGCTGGTGGATATGGTTTCGGCCATGGTGTCCATTGTGGTCACGGCGTTGTTCCTCAGGGTGTGGCACCCGGCCGAAGTATGGGTTTCCGCCGACGGCAAAGGCAACACCATTTCCTGGGCCGAATCGGAACAGACGCGCACCGCGCACAGCCATTCCAAAGGCGAAGTAATCGCCGCGTGGACACCGTGGGTCATTCTTACCTTGATATTGTTTCTGTGGGGTTTGCCACAGATTAAAGCCCTGCTCAATATCAAAGGCGTCACCTATTTCGAACACGCCTGGAACGGACTGCACAATCTTGTGCAACGCGTCGCTCCCGTGGTCATGAACGCCAAGCCCGAGGGTGCGGTACTTAAGTACGGCTGGTTGTCGGCAACCGGCACCGGCATCTTGATCGCCGCGCTAGTGTCGGGCTTCGTGATGAAACTGAGTTTCGGCCAGATGATCAAGACTTATGGTGAAAACCTGGCTGCGATGAAATATTCCATCATCACCATAGTCGCCATGCTAGCGCTGGGCTACACCACACGCTACTCCGGCATGGACGCGACCATGGGCCTGGCCTTCGCCAACACCGGCTGGTTGTATCCGTTCTTCGGTACGTTGATTGGCTGGGTCGGCGTGGCACTCACCGGTACCGATGCGGCAAGCAACGCGCTGTTCGGTAGTCAGCAGCAAATCACCGCAAATCAACTCGGCCTCTCGCCCACGCTCATGGCCGCCGCCAACAGTTCAGGCGGCGTGATGGGCAAAATGATCGACGCGCAAAGCATCGTCGTCGCGAGCATCGCCACCGGCGGCCACCCCGACAGCCCCGCCGCCGGCACCATCCTGCGCGCCGTCTTCTGGCACAGCATCGCCCTCGCCCTCCTCGTCGGCGTCCTCGTGATGCTCCAAGCCTACGTCTTCCCCGGCATGATTCCAAAGTAAGGCGGACTTCAGTCCGCCCTTCCCGAAGT
>JBDSJK010000181.1:0-8515 GCA_039917535.1 Burkholderiales bacterium | reverse complement strand
GCGAGCGCGCGGGTAATGCGTCGCTGGAAGAGATCGTCATGGCGGTGCGCACGCGGCAAGACTTTTTTGGTTGCGATACGCGCATCGACACCACTCAGATCGTGCCTGCCAGTCGTCTGGTTTCAGGCGTCACCGGCTTCCCGGTACAACCGAACAAAGCCATCGTCGGCGCAAATGCATTCGCGCATGAATCGGGTATACATCAAGACGGCGTGCTGAAAAATCGCGAAACCTACGAAATCATGCGCGCCGAAGATGTGGGTTGGCACGCCAACAAATTGGTGTTGGGCAAACACTCGGGTCGCAACGCGTTTCGCGCGCGCTTGCAGGAACTCGGCATCGAGCTGCAATCGGAAGAACAACTCAACGCGGCGTTCAAACGCTTCAAGGAACTCGCCGACAAAAAGCACGACATCTTCGACGAGGATTTGCACGCGTTGATGTCCGACGAGGCAGTCACGCCGGAAGAAGAGCATTACAAGCTGCTCTCCCTCACCGCCCATTCGGAAACCGGCGAAACGCCGTTCGCGAAGTTGACCATGTCGGCCGGCGGCCACGAGCAACATGCTGAAAGCCCCGGCAGCGGCCCGGTCGACGCAATTTTTAAGGCCATCGAGAGCATGGTCACGAGCGGTACGGAGCTGCAGCTTTATTCTGTGAACGCCATCACCAGCGGCACCGATTCTCAAGGTGAAGTCACTGTTCGGCTGGCGAAAGCAGGCCGTATTGTGAACGGGCAGGGCGCCGATACCGATATCGTCGTCGCTTCGGCAAAAGCCTATCTGAGTGCGCTGAATAAGTTACATAGCAAATTCGAACGCGTGAATCCGCAGGTGTGAAACGGCAGTAGCATACTGAAAGATATTTGTATTGCGTCCCACCCAAGCACGCATTGATTTAGCGGCCCTACACGACAACCTGCAAGTGGCGCAGAAGCTTGCGCCACAATCGAAGTTGATGGCCGTGCTGAAAGCGAATGCCTATGGCCACGGCCTGTTGCGCGCCGCCAACGCGCTCAAAAAAGCGGCGGGCTTTGCGGTGCTGAATATCGAAGAAGCGATGGCGTTGCGCGAAGCCGGTTTCGATCAAACCATTTTGTTGCTGGAAGGTTTTTTTGATCGCGAGGAATTACGCTTGGCGCACGAGTATCGTCTCGCAACGGTGGTACATCAGGAAGATCAGCTGCGCTTGTTGTTGCAGGCCGCGCCCGGCAAGATGGACGTGCATCTGAAACTCAACACGGGAATGAACCGGCTTGGTTTTAAGCCCGATGATTTCCCCACCGCTTTGTCTGCGTTGCGCCAGGCGCGGCTGTCGAATTTAACATTGATGACGCACTTTGCTAGCGCTGATGAGGCCGTCGGTGTGCGTGACCAACTCGCGTTATTTCGCGAATTGACGGCGGGTCTTCCCCATGCAAAAAGCATGGCGAATTCAGCAGCGTTGTTACGGTATCCTGAAAGCCACGCGGAATGGGTACGCCCAGGCATCATGCTGTACGGGGCGACGCCGTTTGCCAACCAAAGCGCCGCACAGTGTGGGCTGAAACCCGCGATGACCTTGGCGAGTGAAATTATCGCCGTGCAACATCTTTACTCCGGTGATCGAGTGGGTTATGGCGGGCAGTTCGTTGCCGATCATTCCATGCGCATCGGCGTTGTGGCTTGTGGCTATGCCGACGGCTATCCGCGCCTTGCGCCGAGCGATACGCCCATGATAGTTGAAGGCGAGCGTACCGGTACCGTTGGTCGCGTTTCCATGGACATGATTTGCGTGGATTTAAGCAACGTGCCGGGCGCGCGCATCGGCAGCCCGGTCGAGTTGTGGGGCGCGTCATTGCCCGTCGACGAGGTGGCGGAAAGCGCGGGCACGGTCGGCTATGAGTTGCTGTGCGCCGTCGCGCCGAGAGTGCCGATGGTTGAACGCTGATGGCGAAGTCTAAATCCGTTTTCACCTGCACCGAATGCGGCGGACAAACCCTGCGCTGGCAGGGGCAATGTCCCCACTGCAGCACCTGGAATACGTTGCTCGAGAGCGTGGCAGATACGGCGAGCAAGGGCAACCGTTTCAGCGGATTAACGGCGAGCAGCAGCGTACAATTGTTGTCGGATATCAAAGCCGAGGTGATTCCGCGCATGACCACCGGCATCGCGGAATTGGATCGGGTGCTGGGCGGCGGCATGGTGCCCGGCGGCGTGGTGCTGATCGGCGGTGATCCCGGTATCGGCAAATCGACGCTGATCCTGCAAGCCATGGCGCACATGGGCGCGACGCTATCGACGCTTTATGTGAGCGGTGAAGAATCGTTACAGCAGATTGCATTGCGGGCGCAGCGGCTGCAAGTGGACGCGAGGTCGATGCGGTTGCTGGCGGAGATTCAGCTGGAAAAAATCCAGGCGGTGCTTGCTCAAGAAAAACCTAAGATCGCCGTCATCGATTCCATCCAGACGCTTTACACCGAAGCGCTGACCTCTTCGCCCGGCAGCGTGGCGCAGGTGCGTGAATGCTCTGCGCAATTGACACGGGTCGCGAAAGCCAGCGGCACGGCGATTATTTTCATCGGCCATGTGACCAAAGAAGGCGCGTTGGCGGGACCGCGCGTGCTGGAGCACATGGTCGATACGGTGCTGTACTTCGAGGGTGATACCAACTCGAGTTTCCGTTTGGTTCGCGCCTTCAAGAATCGCTTTGGAGCGGTAAATGAGCTAGGCGTATTTGCCATGACGGACAAGGGCCTTAAGGAAGTGGCGAATCCTTCCGCGTTGTTTCTGTCGCAGCATGCTTCGCCCGTCGCCGGGTCATGCATTACCGTGACACAAGAAGGCACGCGGCCATTGTTAGTTGAAATCCAGGCTTTGGTCGATCAGAGTCATTCCGGCAACCCGCGCCGCTTGGGCGTCGGCTTAGAGCAAAATCGCTTGGCAATGTTGCTGGCGGGGTTGCATCGCCACGCGGGCATTGCCTGTTTCGATCAAGATGTCTTCGTGAATGCCGTTGGTGGCGTTAAGATTACGGAACCTGCGGCGGATCTGGCGGTCATTCTCGCCATCGTGTCGTCGTTCAAGAATCGCCCGCTAGCCGACAAGTTGGTAGTGTTCGGAGAAGTTGGGCTGACGGGCGAGATACGCCCCGTATTGCGCGGCCAAGAACGGTTGCGCGAAGCGGCGAAGCTGGGCTTTACCCGCGCTGTGATTCCCGCGGCGAATCGCCCTAAACAGACCATTGAGGGGTTGGAAGTGATTGCGGTGAGGCGCATTGAAGAAGCGCTTAGCCAAGGTTTTAAATAAAGGGTTTTAAATAAAGGGTTTCAAATGATGAATTTTCTACATAGGAGAAATGCGATGCTGAAGAAACTCGTAGTGCTATTCGTTGTGGCAGCACTTACCGCGTGCCAGACGGTCAAAACCACCAGTTCCGGCGCCATTGGCGTCGAGCGCAAACAACGCATGTTCCGCGGCCTGACGACGCAGCAAGTGGATGCATCGGCGGTAGCCGCCTACAAAGAGGAGCTGGGCAAAGCGCAACAGAAAAATGCGCTCAATACCAATCAGGCGCAACTTGCCCGTTTGCGTGCGATTGCCAATCGTTTGATCCCGCAGACTGGCGTGTTCCGCCAGGATGCGCCCGGATGGGCGTGGGAGGTCAATTTGCAGACCAGTAACGAGCTTAATGCCTACTGCATGCCCGGCGGCAAAATCATGTTCTACACCGGCATCATTGAAAAATTGAACCTGACCGATGACGAAATCGCCGCCATCATGGGTCATGAAATTTCCCACGCGTTGCGCGAACACGGTCGCGAGCGCATGTCGGAGCAAATGGGGCAGCAAGCGCTGATTGGTGTCGGTGCGGCTGTGCTAGGCGCAGGGGAAGCCGGTGCACAGATGATAGGCATGGTCACGCAAGTGACGTTTGGCTTGCCCCACAGCCGCACCCATGAATCGGAAGCGGATGTGATGGGGCTAGAACTCATGGCGCGCGCCGGCTACGATCCGAACGCCGCGGTCAACGTATGGAAAAAAATGTCGGAAGCCGCCAAGGGTGCACCACCGGAATTCTTGAGCACCCACCCGTCGAACCAGACGCGCATCTCCGACTTGCAGAAAAATATTCCGAAAGTGATGCCGTTGTATCAAGCAGCAAAGAAGACTTAACTAACGTATCGCGGCACGTCGCCCAATATGATAATCACCTTTTTAGGCGCCGCGCAGGAAGTGACGGGTTCGTGTTACTTGGTCGAGCTGGACTCGACCCAATTTCTGGTCGATTGCGGCTTGTTTCAGGGTGGGCCCGAATCCTATCGTAAGAATTTAGCGGCGTTTCAATTTGAGCCGAAGGAGATTGATTTCGTTCTGCTCACCCACGCTCATACGGATCATTGCGGATTGTTGCCACGCTTGTCAGCGTTTGGTTTTAAGGGCCCCATTTACGCGACGGATGCAACCGTGGATCTGCTCGAGGTGATGTTGCTCGACAGCGCTCATATCCAAGAATCCGAGGCGCTGTGGCAGAACAAGCGACGTCAGCGTGAGCGTAAAGGCGCGCGCGCCGATGTCGCGCCGCTCTATACCGTGGCACAGGCACAGGAATGCTTGGAGCAATTGCGTCAGGTTTCCTATGGGACCGAGTTTAAGCCTCACGATGCGGTTCGGGTGCGATTCCAAGACGCAGGACACATCCTCGGCTCCGCCATTATTGAAGTCTGGTTGACCGAAAATAATGTGACGAAAAAGATCGTGTTTTCCGGCGATTTGGGTCAGCCGGGTCGGCCTATCGTTCGCGATCCCACGCCCATCGCCGAGGCCGATGTGTTGCTGGTGGAATCGACCTACGGCAATCGCTTGCACAAAACTTTAAGCGACACGAAAAGCGAATTATTCAGCGCACTGGACGATACCTTTAACCGCAAACACGGCGTCGTGATCGTGCCCGCGTTTGCGGTGGGGCGCACTCAGGAATTGCTATTCATGTTGTTGCAATTAAGCCGTGAGGGGAAGCTCAAGAATTTAAACGTGTTCGTCGATTCGCCGCTGGGCGCGAAAGCGACCAAGATCACTTTGGACAATTTAGAATCTCTCGACGACGAAACCCGTGAACTTGCGCGCGCCCTGCGCGGCGGCAAGGAAGCCATCCAATTTCGTTTCACGGAAACCGTAGAAGATTCCATGGCGTTGAACAACATTCGTTCCGGTGCCGTGATCATCGCAGGTAGCGGCATGTGTGAAGGGGGCCGCATCCAGCATCACTTAAAACACCGCTTGGGAGACAAAGCCAACACGATTGTGTTTGCCGGCTACCAGGCCGAAGGCACTTTGGGCCGACGTCTTGTCGACGGCGCAAAATCCGTCATGATTCTCGGCGAAGAGATTGCGGTGCAAGCAGACCGTTATACGCTGGGCGGATTGTCGGCCCATGCCGATCAAGCGGCGCTGATTGCGTGGTTAAAACATTTCCTCCGGCCGCCACAGCAAACTTTTATCGTTCACGGTGAGCAGAACATCGCGCAAGTCTTTGCCGAGAAAATTAATCAGGAACTGGGTTGGAAACCGACATTGCCCTCGAAGGGTAATACTTATCCGCTGTAGGGCCGTAGGGTGCAATGCATTGCACCGCATGCAAGACCTAACATTTGATAATAGCCTTGCGTAGTAACCCACTGGGCTGTGATTTTTTTGGTATACAGATTTTAACGCTGACATTCGGCGCAATAGATTGCGCCCTACTCAGGCTACGTGGGCTGGGAGCAAGTGGTGGTGCGGCTCCCACGGCACATCGGCCTGCGCGGTAATCTGGGTGCGGCGTTCCAGGTGTGCCATTTGAAAATACAACTATCCCGGTAATTCGTCCAAGGTAAACGCAAGATGCGCTTGCGACGACCACATCGCAATACGCCAATGATCGGCGTCAACCTCAATCCAATTAAGCGCGGTGTTGGGAATTTCAAAATCCCTGGGTGCTGATAAATTTAGGTTGGTGGCGTAGCGGCGTACCATTTCCAACACGCCGCCGTGGGTAAATATCAACACTCGTTCGCCGCGATGCTGCGCGGTAATCTCAGACACGCAGGCCACCGAACGTTGATAAAAATCCCGCAGGCTTTCGCCTGTGGAAAAGTCAAAATCAGGATCGCGATCTTTAAAGCGTTCATAGGCTTCCGGATGTTGTTGCTTGGCTTCGCCGTAGGTTAGCGTTTCGAATAGGCCGTAGTGCCGTTCTCGCAGTTGGGCGGTGTAATGTGGCAAAAGCCGCAGTTTTTCTGCTGTGGGTGCGGCCGTTTGGCGAGCGCGCGTGAGGTCGCTGCAATAGATAACGGAGAACATTTCATTGGCAAGTTCTCGCGCAACGGCGTCGGCTTGCGCGAGCCCGACTGCGCTCAGGGGAATGTCGAGTTGGCCTTGAATGCGCCCCGTCGCATTCCATTCGGTTTCGCCGTGGCGGATGAGGCAGAGATGAGTTGTCATGTTATGGATGATCGAGATTTAGGATTTGACCCGACACGGTTTTGCTGTCGCTACCAAGCAGGTACAGCAACACGGGAACAACCACGTCGGGTGTTTTGAGTGGGGTCTTGTCCTCGCCGGGGTGAGTCACGGCCCGCTGCGGCGAGGCCATGGGGCCGGGCACGACTAGATTCATACGCAGATTTTCTGTGGCGCTAAGCTCTGCCGACCAAATTGCTAGCAACGCCTGGAGCGCGTATTTGCTCACGGCGAACCCACCCCAATAAGCGCTGGGTTGGACGCCATGTGATTCCGAAGTAAAGACAACGGAAGCGTTCTCGCTCTTGTGCAGCAGCGGCAGGCATGCCCGCGTCAAGGCAAACGGCGCGGCGAGGTTGACGCGTAACAACTTAAGCCAGTCGTCCAGTGGCTCAAGCGCCAGGGGGCGCAAACTATTTAGCATCGCGGCGCAATGCAGTAGGCCATCAAGCCGGCCAAATTCCTGGCCTAAGGCTCGTGCCATCTGCTCGAAATCTTTGTCCGTCGCGTTGGCAAGATCGAGCGGGAAAATCGTCGCCGGGGGAAATCCGGCGGCGACGATTTCGTCGTAGGTTTGTTCGAGTTTCTGAACGCTTCGACCATGCAGAACAACGCTTCCGCCGTGTTTAGCGCAGGCCAGCGCGGCGGCTTTCCCTAGCCCTTGGCCTGATCCCGTGATGAGGATAACGCGGTTGCTGAGCAGGTCGGGTGCGGCGTGGTAAGCAGCGGGAAAAACAAGATTGTCCATAATTTTTGTGTAACGTGTCCGCCTGGGCCGTGGGTATGCGAGCCAAGACGTTGTGGTTTTCCTAGCAAAGTCAGTTAATTATCGCGATTTAGTAGACGGGTGACGATGAATCGTCATGACAGATTATGGCCGATATATTAAACTAAGAGGGTAGCGTAATTAAATAAACGACAAAAACCTTGTCGTGACGATTGTTTAGGCGAAAGTGGCGGAATTGGTAGACGCACTGGATTTAGGTTCCAGCGCCGTAAGGTGTGTGGGTTCGAGTCCCTCCTTTCGCACCAAAAAGGTTATTAGGAAAACATTACATGCAAGCAGAAGTACAACAGGCTAGTCCTTTAGAGCGCAAGCTCGATTTTTCATTTCCAAGCGCAGAAATTGAAGCACAAGTAGAAACCAAGCTCAAACAAATCGCTCGCACGGCGAAATTTGCCGGCTTCCGTCCCGGTAAGGTGCCGATGAAAATCGTCGCCCAGCAATACGGTGGTCAAGTCCGGCAAGAAGTGATGTCCGATTCGTTGCAGCGCGCGTTTACGGACAAAGTGAAAGAGCAGGAAATCCGTATCGCCGGTTATCCCCGCTTTGAGCCTAAAGAGAGCGCTGAAAGCGACAGCAATTTTGAATTTACCGCGGTATATGAGGTCTATCCTGAAGTGATCGTCGGTAGCTTGGCGGACAAGGCTATTAATCGCCCCATCGCAAGCATTGGCGACGCGGAAATCGACAAAACCATCGAGGTGTTGCGCAAGCAGCGCGTGCATTATCACGAGGCGAAGCGTGCCGCGCAGAGCGATGACCAAGTAGACATCGACTACGACGGTTTGCTGGACGGCAAACCCTTCGATAGTGGTCACGCGAAAGGCGCGCTGGCGGTGATCGGCGAAGGTCGCCTACACGCCAATTTTGAAAACAGTCTGCTGGGCATGTCGGCAGGCGAAACCAAGGCGTTTGAAATAGCTTTCGCTGCGGACTATCACGGTGCGGCGGTCGCGGGGAAAACGGTTTCCTTTACGGCAAAGGTGAACAAGGTAAGCGCGCCCCATTTGCCGGAAATCAATACGGCATTTGTTGAGGCGCTAGGCGTGAAGAGCGGCAAGATCGACGATTTGCGGATCGACGTGAAAGCCAATCTTGAACGAGAAATGAAGCGGCGCATGCAGGCGAAGATGAAGGAACAAGTCATGCAGGCGCTGCTGGACAGTTCCAAGCTGGACGTCCCACGCAGCCTGGTTGAGATGGAGACGCGACGCTTGCAGCAGAACGCCATGAAGGATTTGCAATCCCGCGG
>JBDSJK010000180.1:0-10062 GCA_039917535.1 Burkholderiales bacterium | reverse complement strand
CGATGGATTTCGGCTCCCGTGATCGCTATCGCCATGCAATTGAGGACTTGGCAAGGTACTCTGGCCGTCAAGAAATTGATGTGGTACGCGAACTTTTAAAGCGTGTGGAATCACCCTCATCCACACGGCAGAATTGTGACCCGCTAGGCATGCGCCGGCTCGACCCTGGCTTTCACTTAATTGCAGAAGGCCGCATCGACTTCGAGAAGGAACTCGGATACCGGCCCCCGTTGCCACAACAGTTGAAGCGTTTGGCAAGCCAATATCGTATGGGGGTTTATCTAACCAGTATTTTTCTTCTAACCGCTGGCATCGTGGCTGTGCCTATTTGGCTTAGTGCAGGCGCTGGATTGTTCGTACCGCAGGTGGCTCTGCTTGCATTACTCGGATTATTACCGGCCAGCGACGTAGCGATGACCATCATAAATCGATTGGTTACCTTCGCTTTCAAACCCCGTTATCTCCCCCGACTCCGCCTCAGAAGCGGGCCGACGCCACAGTTGTCTACGTTCGTGGTTGTCCCAACACTGCTCACAAGTGTCGCGGTTATTCGGGAGCAGATCGAACAGCTTGAAGTCTACTATCTGGCAAATCCGAATGGCGTGGTGTACTTTGCCCTACTCTCCGACTGGACGGACGCTGACAGCGAGCAACTGCCGGTCGACGCAGTATTGCTCGAATGTGCTCGCGTAGAAATCGCTCAACTCAATGCCCGCTATCTTTCAACCGGTGAGCTTCGCTTTTATCTTTTTCATCGCAAACGCTCCTGGAATTCAAGCGAAAGGAAGTGGATGGGTTGGGAGCGTAAGCGTGGTAAGTTGGCGGAATTTAACCGGCTCTTGCGCGGCGCAAGGGATACGTCATTTTTACCACCCTTGATTGGTGAAGCCAGTTGCCCACTCAATATTCGCTATGTGATCACCCTCGACGCCGATACTAAGCTGCCGATTGATACAGTGAGTCAGTTAGTTGGCCTTGCAGCCCATCCGCTTAACCAGCCATGCTTCGATAACGGCGCGCGCAGGGTTACGGTTGGCTACGGACTGTTGCAACCGCGGGTAACTCCCACGTTACCCCAACGAGAGGAACGCACTGTTTTTCAGCGTCTGTTCACTAGTGTGGGCGGTGTGGATCCCTATGGAAGTGCCGCGTCCGATGTATATCAAGACCTCTTTGGCGAAGGGAGCTTCACCGGTAAAGGTCTGTACGAAGTTGATGCCTTCGAACGCGCAATGGCGGGACGCGTACCACCAAATAGATTGTTAAGCCATGATCTGTTCGAAGGCATATTTGCACGATGCGCTTTGGTTAGCGATGTCGAGGTGTTCGAAGAATTCCCATCCCATGTCGAGGTCGCGGCTGCGAGGCAACATCGCTGGGCCCGCGGCGACTGGCAGTTACTTCCGTGGATCGTGGGTTCCCGCGGCCGGGATATTCCAGTACTTGGCCGCTGGAAGATGCTGGACAATCTGCGACGAACACTGTCGGCGCCCGCCGCAATCCTATTACTGGTCACTTCCTGGGCGTTACCCATGGCACCCCATGGCATCTGGCTCGCATTAGTAATTGCCGGGTTGTCGTTTCCGTCGTTAGTCGCACTTTGGGATAGTGTGTTCGTTATCCTACGCACAGATCGCCCAAGTCAGCCCTTGCGCGCGTTTGGGGGAACGGCACTTCTTGCCGCAGGCCAAGTGTTGTTTGCCCTGACTCTGTTAGCCCATCATGCCTGGCTTATGGCGGATGCCATTGTGAGGACTCTGGTGAGGCTAGTAATAACTCACCGTAAGTTGTTGGAGTGGACCACGGCTGCACAGGCGAAGGCATCGGCGGGCTTGGCGTTAGCCCGTTTTTTGTGGCCATTGCGTAGCGCCACCGGCGTAGTCATAGGCGCAAGCGCAATCGTTCTATATTTCAATCCGGGATCATTAAAGGTTGCGGCGCCTTTACTGGTCTTGTGGTGGGTTGCACCACTATTCGCCCGGTTACTAAGCTTGCCGCCGCCGATTGATACAGCGCGGCCGCTAACACTAAGTAATCAACAAGCGCTTCGAAATATAGCGCGCAGGACCTGGCATTTTTTTACGACCTTCGTTGTACCGGACGACAATTATTTGCCGCCGGATAATTTTCAAGAAGATCCTTATCCTACCGTCGCGCATCGGACATCACCGACCAACATCGGACTGTACCTTCTTTCAATCATAGCGGCGCGGGATTTTGGCTGGCTAGGTCTATTAGACATGGTGGATCGACTCGAGGCCACGTTGGATAGCTTGCTCAAGCTGGAGCGCCATCGAGGTCATTTCTTCAATTGGTACGACACCCAGACATTGTCACCTCTCGAGCCACGCTACGTCTCAACGGTGGACAGTGGCAATCTGGCGGGACACTTGATTGCGCTGAAACAGGCATGCACATCCTTAGCGCTACAGCCTATTCACTCCTCCACGTCGTTTTTTGGGATGATGGATACCCTTCGGCTATTTCAAGACGTTCTCTCGAAGACCCAGGATGATGGACGCACCCTATCGGTCACCATTGCCGAACTGCAGGGACACGCGACACGGCTAGGAGAGTTTTTGCAGGCCCCCGTGGAAGTCGGGCATGAAATATTCCTAAAATGGGAAACCCTGCGTGGATACGTTGCGGATCTGCGCGATTTGACCTTGGCATTTACTCAGGAGCGGGGAGAAGTTGCATCAGAGTTGATGATCTGGGCGGGGGCAATGGACCGGGATGTTCGTTCGCATCTTCGCGATGTCAACACATTGCAGCCGTGGTTACGACTGCGGCTCCCAACTTTTGCCGATGCCTCAGGAGAGCAACACGAGCTGGTGAAGCTATTGTCGGGCCAGGGTTCGCTAGCAGATATCTCCCGCGGTGAGCATGCGCTGACCGAACTGAACGCGCTAAAAACAGGATCCGATGGGGCCAGAAATAGCTTTGATCGTGAGTTGCCCGGCGATTTTAAAGCGACGCTAACAAACGCCCTCGAATCGAATGCCGTCTTGTGTAAACGGCTAGACCGGCTCATTAATATTGCACAAGACTTATTTTGGCAAATGGAATTTGGTTTTCTCTTTGACGTCGACAACCGTCTATTTTCCATAGGCTATCGGGTTGGAGACGCCGCGCTAGACCCGAGCTTTTATGATCTTCTCGCGTCGGAAGCACGGTTCACCAGTCTCATCGCGATTGCCAAACGAGACGTGCCGGCGCGTCACTGGTTCCGGCTCGGGCGACGTTTAACCTTCTTCGCGCATGGTCCTACCTTAATGTCGTGGTCAGGCTCGATGTTTGAGTATCTAATGCCTTCCTTGGTGTTGTATACGCCCGCCGGAAGCCTGCTTGATGTGACTTGTCGCCGAGTCATTGAGCGTCAAATTGAGTACGCGCAAGCTTTGGGCATGCCGTGGGGAGTCTCAGAATCCGCTTTTTACGTACGTGACCGCGCGCTCACCTACCAATATGCCGATTTCGGAGTGCCGGGGCTTGGGCTTAAGCGGGGACTAGAACAGGATCGCGTTATCGCACCATACGCGACGGCGCTCGCCGCAATGTACGACGCGCAGTCTGCGCTAACCAACTTTGGCGAACTCGAGGCAATTGGCGGTCGAGGCGTTTTTGGCTTTTACGAAGCTATTGATTTCACGCGTGAACGCTTACCCGAGGGGCGGAACCATGCCGTGGTACAAACGTACATGGCGCATCACCAGGGTATGTCGTTGATAGCCATCGCCAACGTTATTTATTACGGGATTATGCGGCACCGATTTCATAGTGAGCCCATAGTCAGGGCCATTGAGTTGCTCTTGCAAGAGCGTGCTCCAGACACGGCGCCCAAATTTGTCCCGATAATAGCCTCCGAACGCCGTACACCCTTTGCTCATGTCGGCCCTCCCAACGCACGGTATTTTACTTCGCCCCACACCGCAACGCCTGCCACACACCTACTCTCTAACGGCCGTTATGCCGTAATGCTCACAGCAGCGGGATCCGGCTATAGTGTCTGTGGGAAGTTAGCTGTAACGCGATGGCGCGAGGATGTCACGCGAGATTGCTGGGGCAGTTATATTTTTATTCGCAACACCGGCACCGGGACGACATGGTCGACCGGCTTTCAACCTACTGCGCAACAGCCGGACGATTATGCTGTGGCGTTTTTCGAGGAACGTGCGCGGATCATACGCAATGACGGTGACATTACGACCGCGCTTGAAGTTGTCGTGTCGCCAGAGGACAACGCAGAAGTTCGACAGCTGAGGGTGACCAATACCGGGGCGCGTGCATGCGAACTGGAGTTGACATCTTATGCGGAAATCGTACTCGCGCCCTTAGCTGCGGATATTGCACATCCCGCCTTCTCCAATTTATTTATTCAAACCGAATATCTGACTGAAACACGCGCTTTACTCGCCATGCGCCGGCGGCGCGCCGAAAATGAACCGCAGGTGTGGGCGGCCCATGTGATCGCGTGTGCGCTCGCTCATTCCATTGAGTACGAAACGGATCGCGCACGGTTTATAGGTCGTGGTGGTGACGTACGTGCCCCCCTGGCCGTGATTGACGGCCGCCCATTGTCGAATACGGTGGGCGCCGTGCTCGACCCTATTTTCAGCCTGCGTACACGAGTTCGAGTTGAACCGGGCGCTACGGTCGCAATTACCTACTCGACTATAGTTTCTGAATCACGTGATGCAATTGTCACACTCGCCGATAAGTATAGCGATCCAACCATATTTGAACGCATTTCAGCGCTTGCGTGGACGTTTGCTCAGATCCAATTGCACTACTTGAAAATTGAGCCGGAAGAAGCACAATCCCTTCAGATATTGGCTAACCGTATTCTCTTCCTTGATCCATCCTTGCGGCCCAGCCCTGAATTTTTACGACTGAACAGACTCGGCGCTCGTTCACTCTGGCGCCTTGGTATATCAGGTGATCAACCGATCGTTCTGCTGCGTATTTCAACCACAGAAGATCAGGACATTGTATGGCAGTTATTGCGCGCTCACGGCTATTGGCGGATGAAGTGCTTAGCCGTTGATCTCGTTATTTTGAACGAACATAGCGTTTCTTACGCATACGACCTGCAGCGATTGATCGAGACTATTGTCGGCAGGAGTCAAGCGCTCGCGTCCCATACCACGCGGGACATTGCTGGTGGGATTTTTGTGGTGCGTGGTGATGCTCTATCTGGGGAGGAGCAGGCGTTATTATTGACCGCTGCGCGCGCCGTGGTAGTAGCTGGCCAGGGTAGCCTTGTCGAGCAACTGAGCAAGACGTGGAAGCAGGCACCAGCCGCTACAACCTTACCTCCTCGCATGCGGCGATCCACCTATGAGCCGATCAAATTGCAGACACCCGCACTACGCTATTTCAACGGACTGGGCGGCTTTTCGGCGGACGGCGGGGAATACATTACACTACTTAACAAAGACCAAAACACGCCGGCACCCTGGATTAATGTGATTGCCAATCCAAACTTTGGCTTTATGGTGTCGGAGAGTGGCGGCAGTTGCACATTTTCCCGCAATAGCCGTTCTAACCAGCTGACCCCATGGTCAAACGATGCCATCGTAGATCCCGCAGGTGAGATCTTTTATCTACGAGATGAAGTTGATGGCCGCGTCTGGACGCCTTGTGCCCGGCCAATTCGCGATAATGAGGCTAGCTATGTGACTCATCACGGCAAAGGTTACAGTTCCTTTCGTGCCGGTGTACACGGCATTCTCAGCGAGTTGCACCAATGGGTTAGTTGGAGCGATCCGGTGAAAATCTCGCGCCTTCGGCTGCGCAATAGCTCCAAAGTGACGCGGCGTATTTCCGTGACTGCATACTTGGAGTGGGTACTCGGTGCAACAAGGGGCGAGAGTGCTCAATATTTGATTACGCACCGGGACGACGAAACTGGCGCATTGTTTGCGCGGAATCCTTGGAACGCGGATTACGGTGACCATGTTGCGTTTGCGGATTTCGCGGGCCGTCAAACTGCCTGGACGTGCGACAGAACGGAGTTTCTGGGTCGAAACGGTGGATTTCAGAATCCTGCTGCGCTGCAGTCAGGTAAGAAGCTAGCGGCACGAGATGGTGCAGGATTCGACGCCTGTGCCGCCCTGCAGACAACTGTCGAATTGCGTCCAGACCAGGAGGTCGAGTTGGTTTTTTTTCTGGGGCAGACCACTGACCAAAATTCCGCAAGAGAATTGATCCGATATCTGCGCCAGACGCCTATGAGTCAAACTCTCCAAGAAGTAAAAGAGGGCTGGGGAGAACTTCTTTGCAAAGTCCAGGTACGCACGCCTGATGCCGCAATGGACATCCTGCTCAATGGTTGGTTGCTTTATCAAACAATTAGTTGCCGTTACTGGGCACGTGCCGCGTTCTATCAAGCAGGCGGAGCTTACGGTTTTCGGGACCAACTGCAAGACAGTTTGGCGATCGCGCTAGTGGCGCCACAACTTGCGCGCGAGCATATATTGCGCGCCTCGGCGCGCCAGTTCGTTGAGGGGGATGTGCAGCACTGGTGGCATCCACCATCAGGTCGGGGCGTGCGCACACGAGTATCAGATGACCGGCTTTGGTTGCCTTACGTCGTTGCGCAGTATATTGCCCTCACCGGTGACGTCGCTATCCTCGACATAGTCGTATCGTTTCTCGACGGCCCGCCACTCTTGCCAGAACAGGACGACGCTTATTTTGAACCGGGACACTCTGTTGAGCACGCAACCCTCTATAACCACTGTGCTTTAGCGCTGGATGCGAGTTTGAAAACGGGGGTGCATGGCCTACCGCTCATGGGTGGTGGCGACTGGAATGATGGTATGAATCGTGTTGGCCATGAGGGGCATGGAGAAAGCGTATGGCTCGGCTGGTTTCTAATTGGTACGATAGAAAAGTTCGCGCCGTTAGGGGTTCTTTATAACGACAACTCCCGCACTAAACGCTGGCGCGATCATGCAGTGGCGCTCAAGAACGCTATTGAAACAGCGGGGTGGGACGGGAGTTGGTACCGTCGTGCCTATTTCGACAATGGGACGCCGTTAGGCTCTTCTGCTAACACCGAGTGTCGCATCGATTCGCTCGCACAAAGCTGGTCCGTGATATCGGGTGTGGGCGATCCTGATAGGGCGCGCCAAGCCGTGTCAGCAGTTGATGACTATCTCGTCAGAACCGGTGACGATCTAGTTCTGTTGTTCACGCCGCCGTTCGAACGAACTCCCTTCGATCCCGGCTATATCAAAGGGTATTTGCCGGGTGTGCGGGAAAATGGTGGTCAATACACTCATGCCGCAGTTTGGGTGTTGATCGCTAATGCGATGTTGGGCGCTGGAGATAGAGTGGGTGAACTGTTCAAGATGCTTAACCCAATTGATCGAACTGCGAGTCGAGCGGGGGTATTCGCTTATAAAGTGGAGCCGTATGTCATCGCTGCGGACATTTATACCGAGCCCCCTCACACCCGACGTGGTGGCTGGACTTGGTATACCGGTGCGGCTGGATGGCTTTATCAAGCGGGAATTGAGAGTATTTTGGGCTTCCAGGTGCGGGCAGGTAAATTGACACTCAAACCTTGCATCCCTCGCGCCTGGCGAAACTATGAGATAACTTTCCGCCATCATGAGTCAACTTACATTATCACCGTCGACAATCCTAATGCAGTGAGCGTGGGAGTAGTGCAGCTTGAGTTGGACGGCGCACCACAATCTGGCGACACGATTTTGTTGAACGATGATGGCAAGACCCATCGGATTCGTGCGGTGATCGGTGAATGAATATCGGCGAGGGTAGCCTGTCCGCATCCATAGCCTGCTCAATAAAGCGGTAAATAAGTGCTTGAGCGTAGCGAACTACCTGCTTCTCGGGTTGGTTATTTCCACCCGGTAAGTGCACCCACGAGTTTTACAAAACAGGAGATAACCGGTAAGAATCACAATCGAGTGTGTAAACTTTACCGAATCGGATTGCTGTGTTAGTTATGCGTTGGCTTTTTTGCTCTTAATTGCGAGAAGATGTATCATTCATAGGCCAGTGGCACAGTTGATGCTTATGATTCATTTATTGCATCTTAATTTATTGTCGACGTGGATTTAATATGAAATTGCTCTTTATGTGGTCAGTGGGTGTTCCCTTGTCCGTATCACTCTTGTTTGCTGTGTTAACGGTGGATGCAACCAAGATGGGTCTTCAGGTGGCCACGCCTGCAATTCAGGGGTCAATGGTGCCAACTACTTCCAATCCACACATCGAAACAATATCCCCACCCCTAGCAAGTCGATCCAATACACCTGGATGAGCGAGTAGGACTCTCGGCGATAGCTAGTGAGGAAGCGGGAGCGTCGCGAGTTTCCACTTGGTAGAGGCGATTGACTCGCTCAATAAAATCGTTCCTCAGGCTCCTCAAGGACAGTGGCACCGCATGGCTCGATGATGGTTGTCCCCGGCTAGGTGCAGCGCTTGCGTTCTATACTATTTTTTCACTTGCGCCCGTCCTAATTATTGCTATTTCGATCGCGGGCTTCGTGTTTGGACCCGACGCTGTGCAGGGTCATGTCGTTGCACAAATCCAGGCACTGATTGGCAGGGATGCCGCACATACCGTGCAATCGATGATAGAAAACGCACATCGCTCCCAATCCGGCGTTGTCGCTACCATTTTTGGGGTTGCAACTCTGTTGATTGGCGCCACCGCTGTGTTCGGTGAGCTTCAAGACGCTTTCAACATTATTTGGCGCAGCAATCCTAAAGCGCAGAATTTTTGGTTGACACTTGTAATTAGTCGGCTCTTATCTTTCTCGCTCGTTATAGCAATAGGGTTTTTAATGCTGGTGTCATTGATTGCCAGCGCCGTCATCACCGCCTTCGCCGGGTATCTACAGTCAATGGTGGGCGCGACAGGACCATTTCTGACCCTGGTGAGTTCTGCAACCTCGTTCGTCATACTTGCGGTTCTTTTTACGCTTCTTTTCAAAATACTACCAAGTGCGGACGTTGCATGGCGCGACGTCTGGTTGGGAGGGGTGATCACAGCAGTGTTATTTGGCATAGGAAAATCTGCCATTGGTCTGTATTTGGGTAACAGCGGTATTGCGTCTACATACGGCGCCGCGGGATCGCTGGTCGTTCTTCTCCTTTGGATCTACTACTCCGCGCAGATATTATTATTAGGTGCGGAGTTTACTCATTTGCATTCCACCCAGCGCAAACTTACCGTTAATTTTAATAACACGATTTCCCAACATTCCGCGTGACGATTAGAACCCAAACGCGCACTTCACTGCTAGAGGCATGATCACCAGTTTCCTATATTTCGCATATTGTCGGCGAATAGAGCCTCCCCCGCTTTTTTGAGCATTTAATAAGACCAAAACTGCTGGTTATTTATGCTCACCATTTGGTTCTTAATTATCGGCGTATTGTTATTGCTCATGGCGCTGACTGGGACCGTGCTGAAGCGTTTACCAATCAGCACAGCGATAATCTATTTCTTGATAGGAGTGGTGCTGGGTCCGCACGGCGCGGCTTTTCTCGCTCTTGATCCTCTGACAAGCGCGACGGCACTAGAACACGTCGCCGAGGTCGCAGTTCTGATTTCACTCTTCACTGTTGGTTTGAAACTACGAATCAGTGTGTTTGAGCGAGCATGGCGCCTGCCGCTGCGATTAGCCGGTTGGACTATGTTAGTCACTATCGCGTTAATCACGGCTGTTGCAATACTGACATTCAACTTGACGTTAGGCGCGGCGTTGTTGCTGGCGGCTATTTTAGCGCCCACGGACCCGGTACTCGCCTCTGACGTCCAAGTTCATAATGAAAGTGATAAAGACCGGGTTAGGTTCGGTTTGACCGGGGAGGGCGGTCTCAACGATGGCATCGCGTTCCCGTTTGTAATGCTCGGTTTAGGCCTCATGGGGTTGCACGATTTAGGCGATTACGGCTCACGCTGGCTCTGGAGTGATGTGATATGGCCAATTGCCGGAGGTATTGCCAGCGGTTGGCTCTGCGGATTTTTGGTAGGTCATTGGGTTCTTTATTTGCGCCGGGTGCATCAGGAGGCCCTAG
>JBDSJK010000179.1:0-4041 GCA_039917535.1 Burkholderiales bacterium | reverse complement strand
GCTGTGGGCTTATCGACGCAAAACATAGCCTCGCCAGGAGGTAATTGGGATGCGGCTCGTGGCGAGGTGTGCTTGGAAAGCCGCGCCAGAGCTTATTCTCCGGGTGGGCAAAAATTTCTACCGAGTCTAAAATACAGCCCTCGCGCGACTATTGTGTTTCAGAAGTGTTACACATTTAAGCGAAACGGACTTCAACCGGCGAAGGATGGATGAGCGTCCGGCCATGCATTTTTCTCATAACGACTAAGCCTAACGGCCTAGGCCATTTGGCCTATATGCTTATGATGTCACAATCAACTACCATATTGTCACGTTCAACCAATACGTTCTAAGATATGATTAACCGTCGAAACATAGAACAGCGTAAATCAACAAAATTACACCAATAATCAGCTAATCAGCGCCGCGAAATCATAATTAAAAACTCGGAGGTTAGAATGAGGGTGAGAAAATTATTATTGTTGTTGGAGTCAACCGCTACCTCCCAGCAATTCCATCAGGCGATCCAGTCTGATGACTGGGATGTACTCGTAACGCATACCATCGCCGAGGCAAAATCGTTCGCAGGTAAGGAAGACTATCACGTCGGCATCGTCCTGCTAG
This sequence comes from Burkholderiales bacterium, assembly GCA_039917535.1. Classification (GTDB taxonomy): domain Bacteria; phylum Pseudomonadota; class Gammaproteobacteria; order Burkholderiales; family JALYOK01; genus JBDSJK01. Next base: position 3,438 of record JBDSJK010000179.1, on the reverse strand, counting down.
AGAATCTAAATACGTTCAGCGTCTATGATCTCGAGCGGCTCACAATGAAACATCCCGTCGCATGGCTCGCCGTGGTCGCAGCGGAATGTTTGCAAAACCCGGCATTTACTAAACTATTGATCGAGAATTTCTACGACCACCATACGTTGCCGTTAGATGTGGAGCGTTTGCTCGTCACGCTGGGCCATGCCCACGGACGGGCGCAGCTCAAGCAAAATTTGAACAAATGCGCCGAATGGGTGGGCGGCCGCTACCAAATGGTCGGCAAAAGCGCGCCGATGCAGGCGCTCTATGGCAAGCTCGACCGCATCACCAAAGTCGACGCGCCGGTATTGATCATCGGCGAAAGTGGTACCGGTAAAGAATTGGTCGCCCACGCGATCCACGCAAATTCCTGGCGCACAAACGGGCCGTTCATACCAGTTAACTGCGGCGGGCTGGCGGAAAATCTGATTCACTCGGAATTGTTCGGCCACGAAAAGGGCTCGTTTACCGGCGCCTATCAGCGCAAAATCGGCAGTATCGAAGCCGCCGGCGGCGGGGTTATTTTTCTGGACGAAGTCGGTGACCTGCCGCTAGGCTTGCAAGCCAATCTGTTGCGTTTTCTGCAGGAAAAAACCATCGTGCGGCTGGGCTCCACGGAGCGCATCCATATTGATGTACGGGTTGTCGCCGCCACCCATGTCGACTTGCAAAAGGCCGTGAGGGAAGGCCAATTCCGAGAAGATCTTTACTACCGCTTGAATGTATTGCATCTCAATTTGCCGCCGTTGCGCGAACGGCCCGGCGACGTCGAGTTGTTTACTCGCGCGTTGTTCGCTGAACTGGCGGGGCAGAAGAATCGCGTCGTACAAGGCTTCAGCCAAGAGGCGTTACGGGCGATGAACGATTACGAGTGGCCGGGCAATGTGCGCGAGTTGGTGAATCGTGTGCAGCGCGCGCTGATCATGAGCGAGAACCGACTGGTGAACGCCAGCGATCTCGGGTTGCCCACGCCGGATCATTACAATGGCGTAACCACCCTGTCCAGCGTTCGCGCCGCCATCGAAAAAAATACCATTCAACTCAGTTTGATCAGTAACGCCAACAACGTTTCCGCCGCCGCGCGCAACCTCGGCGTATCTCGGGTCACGTTGTATCGGTTGATGGACAAATTCGACATCAACGTCGAACGCAAAGGCCCCATACCGCCGTTTGCTGTTCCATCGGCTGGCGCATGACCATCGGAGGTAAATAAAAATGACACATATTGCCTATTTTCCACAAACCAAATCGAAGTTGCTCGCCTGCGTTGCGCTTGCTGCAACCTTGGCGTGGGCTTGTCCAGGGTATGGCCAAACGACACCGGCGGACATGGAAGTGTTGAAACAAAAACTCAAAGAAGAGGGGCTACGCCTAAACGAATTGACCAGGTCGTTGGCGCGGCAAGCGGAGCAGTTGCAGTCGGATCGTGCCGCCCTTGACGCACAGCGGTTGCGCATCAACGCTTTGATCAAACAACTCGGCATGACGGACGAAGTCGCTACGTTGGGTGAAAGCCCCATACCGGCGCCCACCTTGCAAGCCCAAGCGGGACGCGGCGCCCAGGACATCGCCCAGGCGCCGACGGAGCCGCAATCACCGCAAGCGATCGGCCAAGCCCCGAAGAAAACCGATACAAAGCCGCCGGAAGTAGCGCCGATTTTCCAGCAGCCCGGCGTGTTGACACCGAAAGGCAAATTCGCCGTGGAGCCGTCGCTGCAATATGCCTATTCATCGAGCAACCGTGTCTCCGTCATCGGCTTTGAAATCTTTCCCGCGCTGTTGATTGGTGTGCTGGATATACGCACCGCCAACCGGACTAGCTACACCGCGACCTTGACGGGACGCTATGGTTTGACGAACCGGTTTGAGATCGAGGCGAAGTTGCCCTACGTTTATAGGCAGGAGACGTTGCAAACCCGCGAGTTCCTCCAGGCTTCGTTTCGTGACAATGATTTTGACAGCTCTGGCAACGGTATCGGCGATGTCGAGGTCACGGGTCGTTACCAGTTCAATACCGGCGGGATGGAAAAAGCTTACTACGTGGGAACGCTGCGGCTGAAAACGCGCACCGGCAAGGATCAATTCCAAGTGGATCGCGATCCCGATTTTCCGCGCGGCGGCGGGCGTCTCAAGGAACAACCCACGGGGACCGGCTTTTACGGGGTGCAGCCCGGACTCACCGTCATCTACCCAACGGATCCCGCGGTGTTTTTCGGTAGCTTGAGTTATCTGTGGAATATCAAGCGGTCCAATCTTGTCGATAGCATCGGCCGCCACTTCGGTGAAGTGGATCCGGGCGACGCCGTGACCTTCAACTTCGGCATGGGGCTATCGCTGAACGAGCGAGCTTCCTTCAGTATCGGCTACGACCATAGCATTTTCGGAAAAACGAAAGTCGACGGCGTGGTCGCGCCCGGCGAGTTGACCACGCAGCTTGGTACGTTGCTGCTCGGCTTTTCCTATAAATTGACAGCGAAGACCAACATGAATTTATCGCTCGGCATCGGCGTCACAAAAGACGCACCCGATGTTCAACTCACGTTGCGTTTGCCCACGATGTTCTAATAATGATTTCATCATGAAACGAATATTGCTCGCTTGCCTGCTCTCGCTCATACTATCGAGCACCCAGGCGCAAACGTCAGTACCGCGCGCTGTCGCCGAGGCATTTCTCACCACCATTGCGCAAAGTAAAACCGCCGTGGCCTATGACAAGCTGTTCGAGGGCTCGAATATTTCCAAGGACAAAGGCGCGGGCGCTTCGATCAAAAAGCAAACCGATGCCGCGCTACCGCCATTCGGCAAAGTCCTCGGCTACGAACTGGTTAGAGAAGAACCATTCGGCACGTCACTGGTTCGGTTGGTCTATTTGCTGAAATCCGAACGTCATTTGACCTCATGGGAGTTTTATTTTTATAAACCAAAGACTAACTGGTTTGTGGCCGAAGTAAACTTCACCGATCGGTTTTACTTGCTAGACGCGAAGAAGTGATTTGATTAAGGCCGTAGGGCAATGAAATGGACTCCACCCAACCCGGTGGCATCAAGCTGTGCCAAAGTGCAGATAGTTAAACCGACCGCTTAAAGAGAGAGGCGTCCGACCTGAAGCTTAAACGAATTGGGGTTGCTCTGGCCAAGAACGTATTTCAAGTGCACGGTGTGGACAGTCACGAACAGGTGAAGGTCAGGCGGCAGCTCAAGCGAGGCGGGATGTTCGATTTCTTCCGGCAGGGGTTTATTGCGGAGAGACTGGTTATTAGGCGTGAGGGATGAACCTAAAAAACGCAGTAGGGCCGTCAATTGATGCCAAATTGAGGGGTTAATCGTATCGGTGGATCAGCGGTTGCGAGCATGAATTTCGCGAACGCGCGAGATAGAATCGCCCGTAGTCGTTGTGCATCGGTCAACTGCTCC
>JBDSJK010000178.1:0-2965 GCA_039917535.1 Burkholderiales bacterium | reverse complement strand
CCGCCTCTAGCGCCAACCACGGCTCTGCCTTTGTTTGGTTTCATTGCTTGTCGGTTTCCTTGCTGTCGTCAGTTGTTAAAGCCGTCAACTCCGCAGTTGGGCGCGGTCGCGAACGGCGCCGCTGAATGAGCGCAATTGAACCCAGCGCCAGCGTGATCGCCGTAAAGGACACTAAGGTTGTCACGGTGCCCAAGGCGTAAAGCGCGGGTGACGTGACATTGGTGGTCATGCCCCAAATTTCCATCGGTAAGGTGTTCTGCGCACCGGAGGTGAGCATGGTGCGGGGGAACTCGTCGTAAGATAGGGTGAAGCCAAACAGCGCCACGGCGATCATGCCGGGGAATAGTATGGGCAGCACCACCATCAGGAAGATCTGCCAATTCGTTGCGCCGAGATCGCGCGCCGCTTCTTCGTAGGCCCGATTGAAGCGGCTGAACACGGCGAACATGATCAGCAACCCGAAGGGCAGCGTCCACGTGAGTTGTGCACCCAGCGCTGAGGCGTACCATTTAGTCTGCACGTCCAGGGTTTGAAAGGTGAGCCCGATGCCCAGACTCACCAGCAATCCCGGCATGATCAGGCTCGCCACGGCAAGGTAGAACACGAAAGTTGCACCGAAGAAGCGGCGCCGAAAGGCAAGGCCCGCCAGCACTGAAATCACCACCGTGATCAACAACACCATGATGGCGAGCCAGATAGATCGGCTGAAGGCGCCGGCAAAGTCGCCGGTGCGCTGCTGGCTGAACAAGGCGTCGAACCAATGCAACGAAGCCCCGCGCATCGGAAAGGTGAGTCCACCGGTCGGGCCTTGAAAGGACAGGATGTAGATGGCTGACATGGGCCCATAAAGGAACGCCACGAACAGCCCGAAAAATGCAGCCAACCCGTAGAAGCTCCAAGGCCGCTTGCCGAATTGCTGTTGAGTAGCCCCTGCCATCGCGCTAGCCCGCAATCTCTTTGCGCACATCGACGATGCGTAGAATCGCCGCGACCATCAACGTCACGATCACGAGCAGCACCACGGCGCTTGCGGCTGCGGGCGGATACTGCAACAGTGAAATCTCGTTTGACATGGCTAGCGCAACCGATGCGCTGTGACCGCCGCTCATGACTTTCACAATAAAAAAGTCACCCATCACCATGGCGATGACGAAAATCGAGCCGAGCGCAATGCCGGTCTTGGACAACGGCACCACGATTTCCCAGATGATGCGCCACGCGCTGCTGCCGCCGTCGCGCGCCGCTTCAATGAGCGAACGGTCGATACGTGCCATGGAGTTGAAGATCGGCACGATCATGAACAACGTAAACAAGTGCACGTAGCAAATGATGACCGCGAAATCGGAAAACAGCAGGAACTCGAGCGGCTCCTTAATCATGCCCGTACCCATGAGCGCCTGATTAAACAGCCCGTTGCGCCCGAGGAAGGGAATCCACGAGATCATCCGAATGATGTTCGATGTCCAAAACGGTACTGTGCAGAGTAGAAACAGCGCCATCTGCCAAATAATGCTGCGAATGTGAAACGCCAGAAAGTACGCGACCGTAAAACCTACCGCCAGCGTGATGGCCCATACCACCAGCGCATAGTAAATGGTCTTCAAATACAGAGAAATCGTGATCTGGGAACTGAATAACTCAACGTAGTTGTCGAGCTTGAATCCCGGAACACTGTTGAGGCCGTCGAACTCGAAGAAGCTCACCGCGACGACCATGAGCAGCGGTATGCCAAAGAACAACAGCAGCACCAGCAAAAGGGGTGCGACTTGCAAGTGGGACGTCGCCGCCGGGGAAAGTTTCAAGACTTATCGCTTTTGCTTTTCGGTCGTTCACTCAATGGGTGCACAATGCCCGCCCTCACCCTACTCTCCCACGCAATGGATTGAAGAGTAGGGTAAGGGTTGTGGGCAACCACATTATGAAGCTAGGAACTCGTTCCACTTCTTGACCATGTAGCGGTTCTCATCCATCAGCGTGTTCCAGCAAGCGACGTTGCCCATGCGCTCCCAGAACGAGCCGCCGTCGCGCTTGGCGCCGGGTTTTTCCATGAGATTGCCGTAGGGATCTTTGATCTCGCCTTTGGCTTCCTTGCCGTCGTACCAGAAGCCATACTCGTCTTCGCTCATGAATTTCTTCGCGGTTTCCGGAATCGAACTGTAGTAGCATTGCTTGGCAATGAAACCGCCCTGCCAGCCCGACATGTACCAATCGAGGTAGGCATAGGCTGCATCGAGTTTCGGACCTTTCAGATGGGCCATCGGCGCGATGCAGCTCGCCCAGGCGCGATAGCCTTCCTTGAGCGGGGCGTAATAGCACGAGATGCCGCGCGAACGCACCGCCGTCACCGCAGGCGACCACATGGACTGGACGATGGTCTCGCCCGCCGCCATGAGATTGACTGACTCGTCGAACGTCGCCCAGAACGCGCGGAACTGACCGGCTTTCTTCGCCTTGATGAGGATATCGATGGTCTTGTCGATCTCCTCCTTAGTCATATTGCCCTTGTCTTTGTACTTCATCTGGCCCGTAGCTTCAATCGCCATGGCGGCGTCCATGATGCCTATGCCGGGTACCGAGACAATGGAGGTCTTGCCCTTCCACTCCGGATTGAGCAATTCGGACCAGCTTTCGATTTTCCGTTTCACGAGATCGGGACGAATGCCCAGTGTATCCGCGTTGTAGACCGTGGGAATGCCGGTCGCATATCCCGTCGGCTTGGCCGCGAACTTCTTGTCGCCAGGCTTCTCAATGTACTGCACTTCAAACGGTAGCACGCCCTGGGTCGACACTTTCTTGCCGTCGGGGTATTCGCCCTTGGTGAAGATCGGTACCACCTTGTCCCAGAGCTTGATCTTCTTCAATTCAATCGGATGCAGCGTGCCGCGCGGCAGCAGATGCAGCTGGAAGAAATATTCGATGTCGGCGATGTCGATGGACTGGGGTTGCGTGACTAAGCGGTTAAGCA
>JBDSJK010000177.1:0-2515 GCA_039917535.1 Burkholderiales bacterium | reverse complement strand
GGCGCGGTCGTTTTTAAAACCGTTTAGCGTGCGATAATGTTTCTTTATCTGCAGTCCAATTTCGATCATGCATTTCACTCTAAGCAGCGACCAACAACTTATCCAAAATCTTGCGCGACAATTCGCGGAAAAGGAAATCACTCCTCGTGCTGCGGAATGCGATCGCGAAGTGCGCTATCCAATCGAGCTGCAAACGAAAGCGCTGGAGGTCGGATTGCTCAACTTAGCGGTACCAACGGAATATGGGGGTGCGGGGTTGGGCTGCTTCGACGTGTGTCTCGTCGCCGAACAAATGGCCTGGGGCTGTGCCGGGATCGCCGGTATGTTGACCTTGAATTCGGTGGTGATCGACGCGTTGCTGTGCGGCGCGAATGCGCAACAACAGCGCGAATATTTTGGGCGGCTAATTAAAGGTGAATTCGGCGCTTACTGTGCGACAGAGCCTGCCGCCGGCTCCGATGTGGCGGGCATGAAAACTCGCGCCACGAAACGCGGTAACGACTACGTCATCAACGGCAACAAAATTTGGATCACCAATTCACCGCTGGCGAGTTTTTTTATCCTGTTTGCCAAGACCGACCCCGATGCAGGCGGCCGTGGCGTGACGACATTTTTGGTGGAGCGTGATGCACCGGGCGTCAGCGTCGGCAACCCGTTAGGCAAAATGGGCCAGCGCGCAGCGCCTGCGGCGGAAGTATTTTTCGACAATGTGACGGTGCCCGCATCGGCCATGCTCGGCAACGAGGGCCAGGGCTTTAACGTGGCGATGAAAGTGTTCGATCGTTCGCGGCCCATGGTCGCGGCATCCGCAGTGGGGCTGCTGCAACATTGTCTCGATGAGTCGCTGAAATATGCCAGCCAACGCGTCACCATGGGCAAGCCCATCATCAGCCACCAGGCAATTGGCCACAAAATAGCCGACATGGGCATGCGGCTGGAAGCCGCGCGGCTATTGGCTTACCAGGCAGCTTGGTGGTGCGATCAGGGCGAACGTAACACGTTGAAAGCCGCCTATGCGAAAGCTTTTGCGGCGGATAGCGCCATGTGGGCGGCGACGGAAACGGTGCAGATTTTTGGCGGCATGGGTTACAGCACGGAGTACCCCGCAGAGAAATTATTCCGCGATGCGAAGGTATTACAGATTTACGAAGGCACCAGCGAGATTCAGCGCAACATCATGGTGCGAGAATTGTCGCGTGGCCATTAACCTCCTCCGCTTCAAGGGTAAGGAGCGCGCAGCTGTGGTTTTGGGGTGCTCACCAAATAAGCTCCCGCTATACCGTCTTGAGTCCTAATTCCTGCCCGCCCTTGCCGTGCAAAAACACGAACATCGCCTTGCCTTGATCGTGCCAATACTTGGCGGCTGACTGAAATATTTCCACGACGGTTTCAAGCTGACTTTCATGGTGATCGGCAAACGGATCGAAGTGGTCGAACAGGATAACGTAGCCTTTTTCCGCTTTGTCTTCGTCGAGCCAGGACAAGTCGGTGAGGCAATCTTCAAGCGCGTCCCAGTTGTTGCCGAAGTGCTCGGGGAAGTGCATCGCCAGCGCCGCGTGATTAAGAAATTGTTCTTTGCGCTCGATCTTTTGACCCTCGAGATGAAAGAATGCATAGCCGTGGGCCTTGGCCTGTTTTTCCATGTCTCGGATGGGCGGCATGGCCTGCAGCCGATAGACACCGGGCTTGGTGCGATCCTGCAGTAGCGCGTTGAAAGTCTTCATGACTTACTCCAAGATGCGGCGAAAACTTTCGTAGTGATCGTCGCTGTAGTAAAACTCACCGTGGCCACCGGCGATGATGCGCCGCGCGCCACGGTTGTGTGCGCCGGGCGTTTTTACCGTGTACTCCTGGTAATAACCGCCCTTGCGTCCGGGTAGACGACGTTCGCGATTGCCAAATGTGACGCCATCCTTTGTGTAAGGAAACGGTCCCCCTGCATGGATGAGCGCGAGTGTCGCGCGTCCTTCTGGCGGCAGATCGAGGAGGGTGATCCTCGCAGCCTCCACATTAACTTGTGGGTCGTGGCTCGTGTCTCGAGATTGAGCCAGTACCGCCCAGAACATCGCGAGCAGCAGTACAACGACAATGCTCGCGGGCGGGAACCAGTAGGCTTGCGGTTTTATGGGCGTCATGACGAACGGTGGGGGCAACTGGACTTAGTGCAATCGGCGTAAATATGCAATGAATGGTCGTGGATCTCAAAGCCGCGTTCCTTGGCGATTTTCTTTTGTCGACGTTCAATTTCCTCGTCGAAAAATTCTTCGACCCGGCCACATTGCAGGCAAACTAAGTGGTCGTGGTGGCTGCCCTGGTTAAGTTCGTACACCGCCTTGCCGCTCTCAAAGTGATGCCGCACGAGTATGCCCGCCTGCTCAAACTGCGTCAGCACGCGATACACCGTGGCCAGACCGATGTCCATGCTCTCATTTAGCAATACGCGATAGACATCTTCCGCCGTGAGGTGGCGCACATCACTGCTTTCGAACAGGTCAAGAATTTTCAGTCGAGGCAA
>JBDSJK010000176.1:0-3317 GCA_039917535.1 Burkholderiales bacterium | reverse complement strand
TATCCGCTGACGAAGAATGCTTGGGTGGGAATGAACGGTGGCCGTCTAGCTGAAATTACTTTATCCAACGGCGAAAAAACCCGGAAGCCTTAACAGGATTTCGCGCGCATTTTTTTCAGCACACTGCTGTAAATACGTTTAAGCGGTAAACCCATTACGAGGAGTCCGGATAGGCGGGCTCCTCGTTGTGTTTTGGCATGATCCTTATTCGATTCAATTCCCTTGTTGTTGCGCTGTGGCTGCTGGCCTGCGGATTCGTGGCTCAGGCCCACGACGGCAGTTCCTATGGCGGGCTGTTTCGTTCCCGCGACGCGGGCGCGGCGTGGTTGCCCGCCGATCCTGGGTTGTTCGTCAATTTATCGAATGCGATTGCAGTCAGCCCGACTGACGGAAACCATTTGTTGTACGGCGCCGATGGGCGTCTGCTGCGCTCTCGTAACGGCGGACGCGATTGGAATCACGAAGCGCCCAACTTAATCGTCGGGCCGATTTTTTCCGCGGCTTTTTCCATCGATGGAAAAAGTGCGTATGCCACCAACGGCATGATGCTTTTTGGCCACGACGGAGCAAACGATTGGCGGGCGCTCGATGTGCCCGTTAACGCGTTGCCCATCAAACAAATCATCGCGGCCGGATCGACACTCTATCTTGCCGCGAACGATGGCGTGTATGTGAGCAGCGATCAAGGTAAGACCTGGAGGGATTTTGCAGCAGGCCTGCCCGCAGAGCCAGTGTCGGTGCTGCTCGTGGCGCAGGGCGAGCCAGGAAGCACGATGAATGCGGTTGTCGGCGGGAGGCTGTGGTGGAGCGACGGCGGGGCCTGGCAGCAGGCGAAAGGCGATTGGAGCAATCAACGAGTGGATGTGATGATCGCCGACGCAAGCGACGCCAAGCGCTTGTGGGCGGCGGGATCGAGCCGAATTTTTCGCAGCGACGACGGTGGACGAAGTTGGCAGCGCCACGGCAATCCGCTCAACGATCCCAATTTATTCCTGCGCGGTTTGGCCGTGGCCGATGATGGCAACGTCATCGCCGTGACCACCCATCGCGGGCTGGTGCGCAGCGGCGACGGTGGCAAGACCTGGGACCAAGTCGAAGGCGCATTGCCATTGCATCTCGAGTGCGGCCCGCTGCTGCAGGATCTGCGCGATGGCAATACGTTTTACGTTGGCTTCGCGCTGCGGCCCTACAGCGAACCGTGGAATGTCGCGCAGCAGTTGGCTGAGCAAATGCGCAGCGACGCGGCGCGGAAACGTTGGATCGGGATCGGTGGGGTGGGGACGCTTGCGGTAATTTTCGTAGCGATCTGGCTAGTGTCGCGTAAACGAACAGCGCTGGCGGTGAACGCCGGCACGCGCAACAAGGAGCAAAGTTAGTGAGTTCTGTTGTTGCAAAGCAGCCGCGCTGGACTGCGCCGGTTAATCTTCTCATTGCCCTGACCGTCATCGTCATCGGCGCGTGGGCAATGTGGCGCGTCGCACCGCCGCCCCAGGTGCCCATGACGGAATATCCGATGCTGCAGCCGAACGATATTCCCGCCGCCATTGCCGTCGGCAAAGATGGCGCAGTGTGGTTCACCATCGATTTCTCCAACGCCATCGGCGTGTTTCGCAACGGTAAAATCGAGCGCATACCCAAAGGCGGTATCAATCGCGATCCGATAGGCATAGGCGTTGATGACGCAGGCAACGCGTGGTACGCCGATACGGGCGCGCTGAGTATTGGTCGCGTATCGAAAAACAACGAAATCAAAAATTTCTCGCTCGGTACGCCCATCGCGCGCATGAACCGCCTAGCGATCGCGCCCGACGGTGCGGTCTGGTTTGCGGAAAATTCCAGCAATAGCGTGACGCGGCTGAAGGACGACACCCTCGAACGCTACGACATGCAGGCCACGCGCGGCACGCCCTATGGCATCGCCGTCGATAAGCACGGCAACGCCTGGGCCACGTTGCAGGCGGCGGGGCAAATCGTGCGTATCAATACTCAAGGCAAGCTCGACTGGTTTTGGGTGCCAACGCCCGCTAGCGCGCCGACGGACATCGTTGCGGATCGCGATGGCACCATCTGGTTTCTCGAGTTTCGCAGCAACAAATTGGGCCGCTTCAAGAACGAGGAATTCAGCGAGTATCCCGTGCCGAGCGAATTTTCCATCGCCGGTCTGGCTGGCCTAGCCGCCGCACCCAACAGCGACATTTGGTTCGCCATGGTGCGCGAACACGCGCTGGGGCGATTCCGCAACGGCGCATTTAAAACTTTCACCCTGCGGCGTCCCGATGCACGTCCCGTGGGCGTTACGGTGGATCCTGGCGGCAATGTTTGGTATGTGGATGTTAAAGGCTATTTGGGTATGATCGCGGCTAAGGATGCGGGCAAGTAGTCCTGATAAACGAAATGCAAATATTATTGAAGCACGTGTCAATTAATGGCCACGTCATTCCCACGTAGGCGGGAATCTAATGTCTTTAGGACAAGTCCACTTGGCTGCCCCATGCAGGGCGGGTTCGGGCTTGCAAGCCCGCCCCGTTTCGCAAGCGGCTTGTGTCAAAGCCGAAATCCCTGCTCCACCCTTCGCGAGGACGACGACAATAGACATTCAGTTAGGCAATTCTCGATAAAACCACGATATAGCCCACCCAGCGCGCATGGTTTACAATAGCCATATCAAGACGTAGCGTTCCACATTCCCCTGGAGATAACGATGTTACAAACCACGCCTGCCGCCATTAAGCTCAATCCCAATGACGATGTGATGATCGCTTGCCGCGAGTTGGAGGTGGGCACGGAAGTTCCCGGTACGGGAATACGTTGCACGGCGCGCATTCCCTCGGCGCACAAAGTTGCCGTGCGCGCGATTGCGAAAGACGAGCCGGTGCGGCGTTATAACCAGATCATCGGTTTTGCGACGGCGGACATCAAACCGGGTGATCATGTGCATAGCCACAACTTGGGTATGCACGATTTCGAGCGCGACTATGCTTACAGCACCGATGTCAAAGAAGTCGATTACTTCACAGAGCAGGCCACTTTTGACGCCATTGTGCGCAAAGATGGACGCATCGCGACGCGCAACTACATTGGTGTAATCAGCACCGTGAATTGCTCGGCGACGGTGACGCGCGGCGTATCCGATTATTTCAAGCGCCACGACATCCTCAAGGATTTTCCCAACGTCGATGGCGTAGTCGGCTTGACTCATGGTTCCGGTTGCGGCATGGGCTCGACGGGGCTGGGCATAGACATGCTGCGCCGTACGATCGCGGGTTATGCGAAACATCCCACTTTCGGCGGCATCGTGTGGATTGGCCTGGGCTGTG
>JBDSJK010000175.1:0-12537 GCA_039917535.1 Burkholderiales bacterium | reverse complement strand
GAAATTTCGCGATGGGCCGACGCGTATACCGAAATTCTCTCGCGCCGGTACGCCAACGGCGCGGCACAGGCCCACGAATAGCGAGTTAATATCGGCGCATTTGCCGCCAAGATTGCCAGTTTCCAACATGCCCTTGATGTCGCCCCGGCCGCAGCCGCGAACTTTTGGATCGCGGAAGGAATTATTGACCACCCAATCGTAGATCGCTCGCGCTTTTTCGACGGGCAACGTGGCGCCCTGGATCGCTTCCCTAGCGGTTGACAGCACGATACCGTCGGTTTGAATATGTTTGGTCGGCTGCAGGAAACGCCGCACGTTGGGACCATTGACCAGCATGTCCGCGCGTGACTGAGCGGCGGGTTTATTGTCGCGATCAAGGGTCTTCACCCGGCTAGTTGCGACCAACTCGCGCGGCCCGGGCTTGCTCCACTCGGCGTACAGCATCGGCGCATCGTATTGCAGATCGCGGTAAATTTGCACGTTATCTGCAGTGCCGCTCCAGCGCGTATCGAGCACCTGTTGATAGGTCTCGATTGAATTCGGCAGTGGTAGCCAGACACGCACGGGCCGATCAATCTCCGGTATGTTGAGCGTGGTCGTGACGGCATAATTTTTCCAATCGGTTACGGCGGCACGAGCCGAAAAATTGCCAAGCGAAAAGATCGAAGCAGCGGAACTGAACTGAAGAAACTGACGACGTTGCATAGCGAGCTCTCTCTATGGTTGCGTAAAAATCACAGATCCAAACAGGATGTGATGATACAGACTATCGTGACTATCAATAAGTTTCGCGATTATGCCTCTCCGCGCCGCATACGCCAAGGCATACGCCGATCTCCCACCAGTCAATATTCACGCGGCAGCTGGCAATGCATGGCCTGGAAGGCTCGCCAGTGCTTGTTCTCCAGCATATCGTCGCGAAGCTCTAGCAGGCTGCTTAAAAAGCAAACGCCCCGCGAATGGTTTGTCATTTCGAGCGCAGCGAAGAATCTGCTGCTGTTAGTGAATCAATCGACTGCAAAAGCAGATTCTTCGTCGTTGCACTCCTCAGAATGACAGCATTGATTAATTCAGCAATCTGGCGTTGAATGGAATCGTGAAAACCGAACTTGTTGCCGACCGCAGCCTTCCGTCATAATCCTGTCTTCTATACAACCGCATCCACCATGACCCACTCTACCCTCCCATCCGCCATCGAACTCGTCACCGGCCACGATCCCGTGGGCACCGTTATCTGGATGCACGGCTTGGGTGCCGACGGTAATGATTTCGTACCCGTCGTCAAAGAGCTCGGCCTGCCGGGCACACTGCCGCTGCGCTTTATTTTTCCCCATGCGCCGCTGCGGCCCGTGACTATCAATGGCGGTCACGTGATGCGCGCTTGGTACGACATTTTTGAAATCAGCAGCGTCGAGCGGAAAGTGGACGAAGCGGGTATTCGCGAATCTCAGCGTGCCCTTGAAGCGCTGATAGCGCGTGAAGTGTCGCGCGGGATTGTCGCCAATCGCATCGTATTGGCCGGTTTTTCGCAAGGCGGCGCCATCGCGTTGCAAACAGGGCTACGCCACCCGCAAGCATTGGCGGGCATCATGGCGTTGTCCACGTACTTGCCGCTTGCCAGTTCACTTGCGGCAGAAGCCAGTACCGCCAATCGCACCATTCCAATTTTCATGGCCCACGGCACGCAAGATAACGTGATCGCAATTTCAATCGCTGAGCATTCCCATCATGAATTGCAACGCCATGGCTACCCAGTCGAGTGGCAAACCTATCCCATGGCTCACTCGGTTTCATTGGAAGAGATTGAGCATATCGGCGCGTGGCTGCGGGCGCGTTTTGTTGCCCGCTAGGCGGAGAACCCTAACAGAGCGTCTTTAACGCGCGCCCGACACGTTCACAATTGCGCCGCTCACGTAACCCGCCTGTTCCGACAGCAACCACAGGATCGTTTCCGCTACTTCTTCCGGCGTGCCAACTCGGCCAAGGGGAATATTCGCCAGCGCTTTTTCCACACGCCCCGGCAGGCCTGTTGATTGAATGTCAGTGTCGATAATGCCCGGTTGGACCGCGTTGACTCTGATGCCGTTTTTTCCCAACTCGATGGACATGCCCTTGGTCATCGTGTCCACGGCGCCGCGCGACGCGGCGTAATGGATCCACTCGTTGGCGCCGCCCAATTCGGCAGCGCGGGAAGATACGTTCACAATCGCACCGCCTTTGCCGCCCCGCGCCGTGGACATGCGCTTCACCGCTTCGCGCGCGCACAGAAAATAGCCGACCACGTTGACTTCCATCAATTCGCGCAACATGGCGGCTTGCACATTTTCGATCAAACTCACGCCGCCGGTAATGCCGGCATTGTTGACCAACGCAGTCACGGGGCCCAGTTCACGATCGACCTGCTCGAAGAGCCGCACCACGTCTTGATCCTGGGCCGTATCTGCCGCAACGGCAATCGCGGTGCCGCCCGTGGCGCGGATGTCTTTTACCATCGCGTCGGCCTGAGCATGATTGGCTTTGTAGTTAACGCACACCGCATAACCGCGCGCCGCGCCGAGCTTAGCGGTTGCTGCGCCGATGCCACGGCTGGCGCCGGTGACGACTAATACTTTGGACATGTGGGTTCCTCCTTTAATCGTTGTTATTCTACGTGAAGTTATTTTTGATTGAGAATCATGTCACCGTCAACCTACCGTGGACGCTTCGCACCCTCGCCCACCGGCCCGCTGCATTTCGGTTCGCTGATCGCCGCCGTAGGCAGTTTTTTGCAGGCCAAGAGACAAGGCGGCGCATGGCTGTTGCGCATAGAAGATTTGGATACAGCCCGCAACGTGCCCGGCGCGTCGGACAACATCTTGCGCACCTTGGAAGCCTTTGGTTTCGAGTGGGATGACGAGGTCATTTACCAAAGTCAGCGTGGTCATTTGTACGACGCGGCACTACATACACTCGCCGCTTGCGACGTAACCTTTCCATGCGCCTGTACACGTCGCGAGATTGCGGACTCGTGCATCGCCGGCCTAGACGGACCGATCTACCCCGGCACCTGTCGCAACGGCATCGCCACGAGCAAATCTGCGCGCACGATGCGAGTGCGCACCCGCAATGGCGCAATTGATTTTGTTGATTCAGTACAAGGCGTTATCTCCCAAGACGTTGCTTGCGAGGTGGGCGATTTTGTATTGCGCCGTGCCGATGGCGTGGTGGCCTATCAGTTCGCCGTCGTCATCGACGATGCTGCGCAAGGCATCAGCGAAATCGTGCGTGGCGCGGATCTGCTGGCATCAACACCCCGGCAAATTTATCTCCAGCAGTTGTTGGGTTATGTCACACCAAACTACGCGCATCTTCCGATTGCGACCAACGCCGTGGGAGAAAAATTATCGAAGCAAACTTTGGCTAAGGCTGTTGACGCTAAAAATGCCGGGGCATGGCTATGGCACGCGCTACATTTTCTTGGCCAAGCGCCGCCCGATGGACTTAAGCAGGCAAGCCAGGAACCGCTCTGGGCCTGGGCCTTGGGCCATTGGTCGCTGACGAAAGTGGCGAAGCGCAGGGTGATCGTGGCGGACGAGCCAGGGTCTGACGAGAGCTGAGTGGTATCATAGAAGTAAGTAAAGGGAGAAAAAGTTAGCTTTTTATGAGCAATCAACAAGCACATCGCATCGTAATTGTCGGCGGGGGCGCCGGCGGGCTCGAACTGGCCACCAAGTTGGGTGATGGACTCGGCAAAGCCAGAAAAGCGGAGATTACGCTCGTCGACAAGAGCCCAACCCACGTCTGGAAGCCGCTGCTGCATCAAATCGCCGCGGGCACCAGCGGCATGTTAGAACACGAGTTGGAATATTTGGCCCAGGCCCATTGGCATCATTTCCGTTTTTTGCTGGGCCAAATGATAGGCCTAGATCGGGCGCAAAAAACCATCAGGCTAGCGCCGGTATTGGACGATCGAGAACTGGAAATCAGCGCGGGACGCGCGCTGCAATACGACACGCTCGTGTTGTGCGTGGGCAGCTTGGCGAACGATTTCGGCACGCCGGGCGCAAAGGAGCACGCCATTGCCCTTGAGACTCAGTATGACGCAGCGAAATTTCATCGTCGTTTAATTAACGCGTTCATTCGCGCCCATTCGCGGTCGCCCAGCGCTTCGCACAAGTTGGACATCGCTATCATCGGCGCAGGCGCGACAGGCGTTGAGCTCGCGGCGGAATTGCATTACACCACGCGCCAACTCGCAGCCTATGGTTTAGACCAAGTCATGCCGGATCGCGATGTGCGCTTAACGCTGATCGAGGCCGCGCCGAGGGTGTTGCCCGCGTTGCCCGAACGCTTGTCAGAAGCCATACTCAAGCAACTGGAAAAACTTAACGTGCAGGTTTTCTGTGGCGACCCCATCGTAAAAGTGAGTATTGATCGCGTGGATACCAAGAGCGGCCGCACGATTCCGGCCGATTTGGTGGTCTGGGCGGCCGGCATCAAGGCACCGGACTTCCTTGCTAACTTAGATGGCTTAGAAACGGCGCGGAACAATCAGCTCATCGTCAAAACCACCCTGCAAACCACTCGTGACGACAATATTTTCGCCTTCGGCGACTGCGCAGCGTGTCCCTGGCCAGAGAAACAAAGCAACGTGCCGCCCCGCGCCCAGGCCGCGCACCAGCAAGCGGCGCTGCTGGTGAATAGTCTTAAACGCCGCCTCCGTGGCGAGCCGATCAATCCATACCGCTATCGGGATTTCGGTTCGCTGGTTTCCCTCGGTGAATATAGCACTGTGGGTAATTTGATGGGACGCTTGACCGGTGGTAGCATCTTGATTGAGGGCCTGTTTGCGCGCTTCATGTACGTCTCACTCTACAAGCTACATCTGTTAGCGCTGCACGGCCTAGGCAAAGTGGCCTTGGATACGGTCGCACGATTAATCGCACGACGAACTCAACCGCAAATCAAGCTGCATTGACATGACTACACTCGTAATCGTAAAGAAAAACGGCGTGGCGGTGATCGCCGGCGATTCGCTGACGACCTTCGGCGGCACGCGCCTCACGCCGGACTACGATGCGTCTTGGGAAAAAATCCTGCGCCATGGCGACACCTATATCGGCCTGGCCGGTAGCGCGGCGCACCAGTTGGTCATGGAAAGCCTGTTAAAGCGCACGCCAGGACTTTCGTTCGACGGCAAGCTGGCTATCTTTGAGAGTTTTCGCAAGATTCATCCGCTGCTGAAAGACGAGCATTATCTAAATCCGAAAGAAGAAGAAGACGATCCTTACGAATCCAGCCAATTAATGGCGTTGATCGCCAATCGTAGCGGGATTTTCGCCGTGTATTCGATGCGTGAAGTGTTCGAGCACACGCGCTTCTGGGCCATCGGCACCGGCCGCGACTACGCCCTCGGCGCGATGTATACGGTTTATGACCAAGCCATGAGTGCCGAAGAAATCGCCACCATTGGCATCCGTGCTGGGTGTGAGTTCGACACCTCGTCGCAACTACCCATGACGATGCATTCCATCAAACTTGACTGACACAGCCCAAGCCACCGTCCGCCTCGACAAATGGCTTTGGGCGGCAAGGTTCTTCAAGACCCGCTCCCTCGCGACGGACGCCGTGGAAAGCGGCAAGATCAAGCTGAACGGCGAGCGACCCAAACCTGCGAAAGCGGTGAAAATCGGTGATAATCTCGACGTTCGCACCGGCCCTTATACTTTTGCCATCACCGTATTAGGACTAAGCGATAAACGGGGACCCGCGCCAGTGGCGCAAAAACTCTACGCGGAATCGACGGAAAGTCTAGCAGCGCGGCAATTGTTGTCGCAACAACTGCACGCCGATGCGGCAACTGCACCGTTGTATCGTGGCCGCCCCACCAAAAAAGCTCGACGTCAGATCGTTCGCTTTGTTGCCCAACTCGACGATTGATACTTCGCGTGTGGCCTGACAGTATCCAAAAAAAAGATAATTTCCTTATCCATTTTCGGGGACATAAATTGAGTCTTTACGCACGCGTGATGTCCTTCGCGCTCTATGCCAGCATTGCCTTGACGATGCCGCTCTGGCCGCTGATGCTAACGGTGATGACCGGCCAGTTGAAACACACCAAGCGCTATTTCACCACCATCCGCAAGGGTTTTACGCATTATGACGCACTGCTAAAAAACCGCGCCGTGCAACGCTATTTTTCCGAGGGCGCGAAAGTACCTAAAGCAGCCGTCGCGGAAAACATGGGCGGATTTTGCAATCGCTGCGGCCAATGCTGCTTAGAGCGACGCTGCATGTTTTTGGAAAAACAGAACGATAGCGAATACCTTTGCGGCATCTATGGCACCTGGCTGCGGGAAAACACCTATTGCGGCACCTACCCGATCAATCAGGTGGATCTGGATCTATATAACTGCCCCACCTACTTTGTCATTAAGCCTGATTCGATTACAACAAAATCCGCTAGCGCTCCCGCCGCATAATAAGGCTCAGCGTGCGCTTCAACAGTCAGTTCAGGGTCGCAGGTGGGCGACCAATTCCAGTAATTGACGGCCTCCAAAACTAACCACTGCAATGCTGCGAGTATTTTCCAATCCAAAGATGAGGCTGAAACGGTAGTTGTCATGAAGCGGATTTGGATAGACGGTTAATGGAAAGAAACAATTGCGAAGGGCGCGTGCCCCGCCACACCTGACGCTTTTTGCGATACGGCGCGCTGTGGCGCAGGTTATACAGTGGGAGACCGAGATACCCCGCTGCTTGCGGCAGGGTAGTTCATTAAAGGTATTGGAAAAATGAAATTAAGATTGTGTGTAGCAATCCAATTGCTGGCGTTATGTGTCGCTTTATTCGCGACTTCCGCCCAAGGGGGCAATGATCTGCGGCTCGCTTCCACGACGAGCACAGAGGCAACGGGACTGTTCAAATATTTGCTGCCCACCTTCGAAGCGAAGTGTGGCTGCAAGGTTAACGTCATCGCCGTCGGCACGGGCAAGGCGCTGAAGCTCGGCGAGAATGGCGATGTGGATGTGGTGTTGGTGCATAGCCGTGTCGACGAAGACAAATTTGTGAGCGACGGTTTCGGGATTTATCGCCGCGATGTCATGTACAACGATTTTGTGATCATCGGCCCGCGTAATGATCCCGCTCATGTACGCGAAGCCAAGGGCGCGGTGGACGCCATGAAACGCATCCTCGATGCCCGCCAAACCTATGTTTCCCGAGGTGACGATTCCGGCACCCACAAGAAAGAATTGCTGCTGTGGAAAGCAGCCAATATCCAGCCGCAAGGCCCGTGGTATCTTTCCGCTGGGCAAGGCATGAGTGAGGTGCTTGTCATCGCGAGCGAGCGCGGGGCCTATACTCTGTCGGACCGCAGCACTTTCACAGCGTTCGCGGCGAATGTCGACCTCGATATACTCAACGCCGGCGACAAGGCATTGTTTAATCCGTATGGCGTCATCGCGGTCAACCCCGCGCGCTTCCCGGAAATTAATTATGCCGTGGCCAAGCAATTCATCGACTGGCTGACTTCTAGCGAAGGCCAACGGCTGATCGCAAATTTCAAGGTGAATGGGCAGCAACTGTTTTTCCCGAATACGAAATAGCGCTATGATGTAAACGCCTATTCGCGAACTAACACCATGCCCATCGACACTGATTTGTTTCTGCGCATCATGCGTAATGAAACGCCTGCAATGGGCCCTGGGAAAGCCCAGCTTGTTGAATTGGTTCCCGAGCGCGGTTCGGCAGTTGAACATGCCTTACCGGCGCGCATGGTTGTTGACTGACGCGGTGAAAACCAGCTTTATAAAGCCGCTCGTGGTGACTGAAGTCGGCGGCAAAAAAGTGGGGGCGGCGCAGTGACCGAACATGGCAAAACAATCGTCGCTTTATATCGGCGTATGGAAAAGAAGGCTTTGCGAACGATTGAGCCGGACTTGAATCAGTTCAAGTCACACATCAAAACCTAAGAAAACAGAATTCACCGCATGCACCGCAATCGTGGCCAGAAAATCCGCGCCCATTTCATTCAAGTCGCTATATTCATAAAAATATATCGATGGTTTATAATTCATTTGGTAGGAATCGTTACATCATGCGTGTCAAGAAACAGTTAGTCGCCACCCTGTTGGCTGTGGGGCTATTCGCATCGGCCGTACCCATGCCTAGCTTCGCCGTTACGGCGGAGGAAATACTCGAAGTATTGGTGAACAAAGGCATCATTTCACGGAATGAATACGTGATTCTGCTGAAAGGCCCGGGCAAGGCGACTGCGCAACCTGAGGCGCAGGGGGCAAAGCCCTCGTCAAGCGACCAAAGCAAGAAGGCCGAGCCCGTTGTCGCGCAACCTGAAACAAAACCTAGTGCCGATACAATAGCGGGCGTTGGCGAATTGACTGCCAATTTCAAAGACGGTGTGAGCTGGGAATCCAAAGACAAAAGCACCATGATCTCGCTTCACGGGCGGATCTTGCCGGACTATCGCAATTTTCTTGGCAATGACGCCATCGGTGCGGACACCTTTGACATGCGCCAGGCGCAACTTTGGGTCGATGGGCGCTTTTATGACGATTACGAGTTTCGTGTTCGCGCGGAATATAGCAGCCTCGCCGGGCCGCTGGCCAGCGTCTGCACGAGCGTGATCGCGTCCGGGGCATGCACCACAACGCAAGTGCCCACATCGCAAAGCGCACAACTATTCGACGCCTACATCAACTATGCGGGGTGGAAAGCGGCCCAGATACGTTTCGGGCAATTACGCGTGCCCTATAGTTTTGAATTGTTGGAAGCGGTTCCGTATTTTGATTTTTATGAACGTTCGTTCGCCGGTTCCTTTGATCCCTCATTTGATCGCGGTGTGATGGTGCATGGTTCGCCGATCAAGGGCCTGTGGTACGGTCTTTCCTACACGAACGGTAATACCCGCAATGTCATTGACAGCAATGAAGTGGTGGACAGCAAGGACACATCAGGACGGCTAGCCGTCAACTTTGCTGAACTCTTCGATCACAAGGACGCCATCTATCACCTCGGTCTGAACTACACCCGTGGCCGGACAACGGTTGCCGGTGCGGTGCCCGGCGTGCGCACCGAGGCGCGTGGCGCGCGCTTTTTTGTGCCGTTGGATTTCACGGCCGACGACGTGGTTCGCACCCGTGCCGCGGTGGAGGGTGTGATCGCCTACGGCCCAGTGAAATTCGCGAGTGAATATTTCAACTTTAACTACAGCGGCGAAACTAACGCAGCCGTGCCTACCAGCTTTGATCGCGATATCAAAATCTACTATCTTAGTTTATTGTGGCTCATAACTGGCGAGCACTATGCGGATTTCTATAACCTGGGCCGCATGGGGCGGTTGCGCCCCACCCACAACGTCGTCATGGGCAAAAGCTGCTGCGGTGCGTGGGAACTCGGGCTGCGCTACAGCAAATTTGACGCATCGGATTTTCCCTCGATTACCTCGGCAACAAGCAACCCAGGAACCGGCGCTATTCGCGATACGGGCAGCGCTGTCGCCAATGCGTGGACGTTGGGCGTTAAGTGGATCTTGAACCCCAATACGCGCTTGTTGTTGAACTACACCAAAACCGATTTCGGTAAGGACATCCGGCTGACGACCACCGGGAACCCGAGCAAAGTCACGGACACTCGTGAGGAACGCGCGATCACGGTTCGTGGATCATTCGATTTTTAATAGGCTTTGATGAGAACATTTTCCTGGCGCGGTGCACTTCTCCTATGTTTCTTGTTGGCTTTCGCTGCACCCATTTTGACGGCAGAAAACGTGCTGCGCCTCGAAATGACAACCACAACCGAAGATTCAGGCCCACTAAAATTTCTGTTACCGGCATTTGAAAAAACCAAGGGCATGAAGCTACGCACAACCATCGGCGGCATGGGTCAGATGTTGAAGTTCGCGCGCAATGGCGATGTGGATACGGTCTTGACCCATAGCCGCAGCGATGAGGAAAAACTCATCGAAGACGGTTTTGGTATCGCCCGCTTCGACGTGATGTACAACGATTTCGTCATTGTCCTCCCGAAAGAGGATCCCGCGCGCATACGTGGACTCACGGACGCTAAAATTGCGCTAGGTAAAATCATGCAAGCACAGGCCACGTTTGTTTCCCGCGCCGACGAATCGGGGACGCACCGCGCCGAGCAACGTCTGTGGCGCGAGGCGGGGTTTACACCGCAAGGATCATGGTATCTGCGCACCGGTTCGGGGATGGGCGAAGTGTTTGCTAACGAACGGGGCGGTTATACGCTCACTGATCGCGGTACGTTAGTTCAACAGCGCAAGAATCTTGAGTTGGAGTTGCTGCTGCCTGGCGAGCCGAAGATTCCCAATCAGTATGGCGTCATTGCCATTAACCCGAAAAAATACCCGTACGTAAACGCAAACGGCGCGGCGCGTTTTGTCGATTGGATCGTGTCGCTCAAAGGACAGCGCCACATCGCGGAATACAAAATCGACGGGCAGCAGCCCTTTTTTCCTAATGCAAAACTTCGTTAGTTTAACGCGATGAATATCTGGGAAGCTACCCGTGAAGCTTTCGCGTTGCTATTCAGCGGCAACGCAGAACTGTGGCGCATCATTTTCATTTCGTTGCGCGTGTCACTCACGGCGCTGCTCATCGCCACGCCGTGCGCCATCTTGCTTGGCTACGGACTCGCAACCTTTCGCTTTCACGGCCGACGAGCCTTGGTCGTGGTGTTGCAAAGCATGCTGTCGTTTCCCACAGTGGTCGTCGGCTTGATCCTTTATTTACTATTTACGCGACGCGGGCCACTCGGCGATTTTCATTTGTTGTTTACCCAAGACGCGATGATCATCGGCCAGGCGATCATCGCGTTTCCCGTACTGGCGGCGTTTACGTTGGCGGCGGTTCAAGGTGCCGACGGACGCATCCGCGAAACAGCATTGAGCCTCGGCGCGAGCAACTGGCGCGCTGCGCTGACGACGCTACGCGAAGTGCGCTTCGGCGTAATGGCCGGCGTATTCAACGGCTTTGGCCGAGTGATTTCCGAGGTGGGTTGCTCGATGATGGTGGGCGGCAATATCGCCGACGTCACGCGCAACATTCCGACCGCTATCGCGCTGGAAACCAGCAAGGGTGAGTTCGCACAGGGCATCGCGCTGGGTGTAGTGTTGATCGCCGTTGCACTGGGTGTGAATATCGCGCTGTCGGTCGTACAAGGATCGGGCGGCTTGAAATCATGAGCGACGCGGCGCCGTTGCTACGCGTCGAAAATTTGCGCAAGCGTTTTGAACAAAGAGAACTGCTAAACATTGCAAGTATCGACTTTGCCGCCGGCACGAGTTATGTATTAACCGGCGACAACGGCGCGGGCAAAACCACCCTACTCAGAATTTTAGCCGGGCTGGAGCCCGCAGATGCAGGCGTGATGCGGTTCTCCGGCCGGGAGATCGGGTTGGCCGATTATCCAACCTGGCTGCGGCATGAGATTGTTTACGTGCATCAGCATCCTTATTTATTCGACACCAGCGTGGCGGAGAACATCGCCTATGGCCTGCGCATGCGCGGTGTTGCGGCGGTGCACGTAGAAACGCTAGTCGCGGACGCGATGACTTGGGGCAATCTGGAATCGCTGCGCAACACGCCACCGGGTAACCTTTCCTGCGGCGAGAAACAGCGCGTCGCCCTAGCGCGGGCTTGGATACTACGTCCGCCCGTTTTGCTTTTCGACGAGCCAAGCGCGAATTTGGATCAAGAAGCGCGGCGGCAAACCAGCGCGCTGATTCAGCGCGCCGTCGACGGCAATAACTGCGTGGTGGTCGCCAGCCATGACCATGAGATCATCAACTTGCCGCATATGCGGCGGTTGCATTTGGTTGATGGGGTGATTAAGTGAACTTCGGCAAAGCTGGCAAATCATTCGGAGAGTATGTCAGAAGCGACTAACGTCTTGCAGGCCGCAGGAGGAGATAACAGGACTCCTTACCCTTCAAGGGAAAGGTTGGGATAGGGATGGGTTCAAAGCGCCGCGGTCGCGCTAGTTTAAGCTCACTAAACTCATCCCCGCCCTGGCACTCCCCTTGAAAGGGAGTGAATTGACTTGAGGCGCTGCGAAATACCAGCGGTAGACAGGGACGAGGCCGACGCCCCTCTTGCAAGCGAAGCTGCTACGCTGCCTTAACGCCTTCAATAACCGTCTTCAATTCTCCGTTCTGAAACATCTCGGTCATGATGTCCGAGCCGCCAACGAATTCACCGTTCACGTAAAGCTGCGGGATGGTCGGCCAACTGGAAAATTCCTTAATGCCCTGGCGAATGTCCGCGTCTTCCAGCACATTTACGGTGTACATGTTTTGCACACCGCAAGCGCCCAAAATGCGTATCGCGTTGGCGGAAAAACCGCACTGTGGGAAATCCGGCGTGCCTTTCATGTAGAGCACAACGGAGTGGCTGGTGACTTGTTGTTTAATCACGTCTTGCACGTTCATGGCTGTTCCTTCGATTCGGAAAAAATAAAATCAATATTCTACTCTATGCACAGGCGCGAGAGTGTTGTCAGAGCAGTGTAGCGATC
>JBDSJK010000174.1:0-7269 GCA_039917535.1 Burkholderiales bacterium | reverse complement strand
AAATTGATACGGCAATTCGGGATGCGGGTGTCAATGAGTCGAAAGGGTAATTGTGGGGAGCGCGAAGCCTGCCCTCGGGGCACAACGCGCCGATGGAAAGTTGCTGGGGATCCCTGAAAACTGAACTGGTGCATCAGCGGCGTTTCGCTACCCGCGAGCAGGCGAGGCACGAGATCACGGAATACATCGAAATCTTATACAACCGCATCCGGAAGCAGGCAAGACTGGGTCATCTGTCGCCTGCTGCTTTCAGTCAACAATACTACGCAATGCAGATGGCCCCTTAACCCGTTCGACTCCACGCTTGACGACCTACCTCAATTTGCCCTTTAGCCAAATCGGCGGGGCCTTGTTGTTTCATTTGTTGTCGAAACTCTACGCGCGAACCAGCGTGATGATTACCACCAACCTATACTTCGGTGAATGGGGCAGCGTGTTTGCCGATGCGAAGATGACCACTGCGCTACTGGATCGACTCACGCACCACTGTCACATCGTGGAAATTGGCAATCACTCGTGGCGCTTTAGCCATAGTTCGATGCAATAAGAAGGAAAACGTAAAACGAATCAAAACGCGAAATCGAAAGGAGCCAAACCAGTCGACAACCCCGACTTATCCACAACAGCATAATCAGTTTATGCCACAATAAGGCGAGTCAAATTTGAATGAAAATATCGGGTCAGTTTTAAACGAAAATCAACAAGCTAGGGCGCTTTTTTGTCGGTATGCTGCGCCTGGATCGCGTCGAGCACCGAGTGCGGATCCGTCTGCATCTGCATCTTGGCGATCTCGGGATCGAGGCGGTTGCGCACGTTCGGCAGATCCAGCCGCAATTCTTCCAGCAACAGGATTGTTTTTGTGGCCTTCTGTTCGGTCAGGAGATTGACCTGCAACGCCAGATGCGCATGCAGTTCGGCCAGCCGCACCATCCGGTTTTGTCGTACCAGCACAACGATGGTGATCAGAACACCGTTCAGTCCAACGAATCCCTGCAGCCAGAAGAAAGGCGGCGGATCGACCTGCTTCCAACCGAGGCGCGCCGCGAAAACGTTGGCTGCGATCCAAGCGCCCACCAGCAAGATGAAACTGCCGAAATACAGCGCGCTGCCGAAGAAAAAGCTGATGCGCTCGATGACGCTTTGCGCTCCGGATATCTTGGCTTCTTCGCGTTCGTAAAATTCCGCGACCGTATTGATGTTCTCCTTGACGGTTTCCGACAAGGCTTGTAGCGGTACTTGCGGTTCAGGTGTGGGAGGATTAAATTGCGATATCATCATGATGCCTCTTTGCTTGCCTTGCCGGTGCGGCTATGTTCGTGGTGTCCTGCACTCATCCCGGGTGCGGCTGCGCGATGGACTACTTATCAGCTTCTTTCGTCGGGATATCGCTTTGGGGGCAGGGCCCTACTAATATCCGCCTTCCCGCCCGTTTATTTTCAGAACTGCCCCAGATATAAATAAGGCCTACAGTTTCCGTCCTAGGCCCGCCCGGCGCCCAGATAAAGTAAGCCGAAAATGGAATCGGCGCCGAAGTAAAAGCCCAGGGAGCGCTTGACACCACCCGTGCCGGGCAGGGCGAATAGGAATTTCAAACGCCCCTTTTCGCTAAGCAGGACTATATCGCTGCGCCGGCGGGTGGTCAATCACACGTATTGCGCGTGACTCGCTCTTCCGCGGGATTCTTGAAGCTGTTGATCGGCCTGAAGAGGTTGATTTCGCGGCGCATGGGCCGTTTGCGCGAGCGCAGGCCGAGCGCGACTCTCGGCGCTGTTATCGAACCGATATCGGTTTAGGCTCAGGCCGCTTGGAACAGATTGAGGCGGCGCGCGGGCAAGCGCGGTGGTGCCCGGGTAGGCAAGCTCAAGTGGGCGAGGAGTCGCGCAATCACCGGCGGCTCTTCGATGGCGGCAATGATCTGGAGCGAGGGCATCCAACTAAGTTCGCCGCGCGGATTCATGCCGAAGTCGAGTCAGCGCGCAGTACCCAGCGCTATCAACAATTGTTCCATGTCTTCGGCAGGCATGGGCCGTCCGAACAGGTAACCCTGCCCCCA
Organism: Burkholderiales bacterium; assembly: GCA_039917535.1. Lineage (GTDB taxonomy): Bacteria > Pseudomonadota > Gammaproteobacteria > Burkholderiales > JALYOK01 > JBDSJK01. The sequence continues at coordinate 5,216 of JBDSJK010000174.1, read as the reverse complement.
TTGACAGCCGTAGGCGAGCAGGTGCTCGGCTTGGGATTCTTCTTCGATGCCTTCGGCCGTAACTTCAATCTCCATGCTACGGGCGATGGCGACGATCGCCTTGACGATCGCGGCATCGTTACGATCGGTGGCAACGGTGTGCACAAAAGATTTATCGATCTTGATGCGATCCACGTTGAAGCGCTTCAAATAGCTCAAGCTCGAGTAACCGGTGCCGAAATCATCGATAGCGAGCCTGATCCCCGCGCCGCGCAGCCTTTTAAGCGTCTCAAGCGTCTGGCTAACGTGCTCCAACATCACGCTTTCTGTAATCTCGAGTTCCAGATAGCGCGGATCGAGTCTCGCCTCGCGCAGCGCGCGAAGCACCGTTTCCACAAAACCGTCATGTTTGAGTTGACGTCCGGATACATTCACCGCCACGCTAACCATGGGATAGCCTTGCGCATGCCAGACGCCAATTTGGCGGCAAGCTTCCGTGACCACCCACTCGCCGATTTCAAGAATGGCGCCGCTGTCTTCGGCATGTTGGATGAACACGCCGGGCATGAGTATGCCAAACTCAGGGTGTTTCCAGCGCACCAGTGCTTCCATGCCATGAACTGCGCCCGAAGCAAGATTCACCACGGGCTGATAGTGCAACAACATCTCGTCACGATCGAGGCCGGCGCGTAGCATTTTTTCCAGCCGCCCCCGCTGCTGCACCGCTTCTTCCATTTGGGCAGTAAACAGTTTGTAATCGGATTTGCCCTCGGATTTTGCGAAATACATTGCGGTGTCGGCGTGTTTTAACAAGTCATCCGCGGCGTCGCCATCCTCGGGGAAGAGGCTAACGCCGATGCTGGCGGAAACGTGCGCCTCCTGCTCACCAATCTGGAAGGGAAGTCGCGCGATCTCGAGGATCTTGTGGCACACGTTATTGACCTGCGAAGGTTCGGATAGGCCCGGCAGCAGCACGATGAATTCGTCGCCGCCTTGACGGGCAACCACATCGCGCGTGCGCAATATGCCCCGCAGCCGTTCAGCGAACTGCCGCAATAGTTCGTCACCGGCGTGGTGTCCCAGTGAATCGTTGACGCGCTTGAAATTGTCGAGATCGATAAACAAAACCGCCAAAAGTTGGCGCGTGTTGCGCGCATACGCTAACTCCTGCTCGATGCGCTCGCTCAGCAAGGCGCGGTTGGGCAGATTGGTGAGCGCATCGTAATTCGCTAAATGCCAGATGCGCTCTTCCGTGCCTAAACGATCGGTGATATCGCGCGAAACCACCACCAGGCGCGTTACTGCGCCGGAGGCGTCGCGGATGATGCTACCTTGGGATTCGATGTGGCGTGCGCTGCCGTCGCCCAGGACAAAGCGAAAGCGAGTGCGATTGCCAACCCCGGTTAGCAGCGTATCCTGAAAAACTCGTCGTACGCTGTCGCGATCGTCCGGATGTATCTCTTTGAAAGCATCGCTGCCGGGCAACAGTTGCGCGTCTCCGAACAACGCCCGGTAAGAAGGGCTGTTATAGACACGTTTGCCGTGGGCGTCGACCACGGCAATGAGATCGGTCACGTTTTCGGCGATCAGACGAAACTGCTCTTCGTTCGCGCGCAACACCGCTTCGGTGGCTCTGCGTTCGGTGATGTCTCGCATTGTGCCGATCATACGTAGGGCACGACCCTGCCGATCGCGCTCCGTTACCTTGCCATTGCTCTCGATCCATTTCCATTCGCCCGAATCCGTGCGGTAACGATGCTGGGTGCGGTATTCGGGTATGTCGCCTTTTAGTGCACGGACGAAATTATCTCGAACCATCGCGACATCTTCGGCGGGCAGCCGCATCATAAAGTTTTTAACCGGCAGCACCACCTCCCGGGCCCCCGCCTCAGCTGCGGCATTCAAGTGGCCGTTCAGAAATATCGTCTGTGCTATAAGGTCGAGATCCCACAGGAGGAGGTTCGAATTGTCCAGGGCGAGCTTCAGACGCTCTTGGGTGAGCAAGTTCGCCTGTTCGGTCTGTTTCCGTTGGGTAATATCCGTGCTGACGGACATAGTGCCGACCGGCTGGCCGTGCGCGTCGTACAACGGCGCGTTGTTTGCACTTATGACAACAGGCGTGCCGTCTTTTCGTTGCCGCGTCACTTCCAGGTCTTTCATAAACTCGCCGCTTAGCACTCGTTTTTGGATGGCGGCGAATTCCGCCAATTTTTCTTCCGGAACAAAAGGCGGCAGTCGACCCAACGCCTCTTTCTCGGACCAGCCAAAAATGCGCTCGGCGGCCGGGTTCCAGAGTTTGACGAGGCCGTCCGCATCGTACGCATAAATGGCAAGGGGCGAGTTTTGGACGATGGCCCGCAGCGAATCGTTTGCCACGCGCAGCTTCTCCTCGGTGCCTTTGCGTTCAGTAATGTCCACTGCGATGAATAGCACGCCTACGGCTTTACCAGCGGCGTCGTAGATTGGGCCGTTCGAGTAACTAAGCTGGATCAAAGAGCCGTCGCGCCGCTGGCGAACCACCTCGACATCCGACATAGATTCACCCGCGAGCGCGCGCTGCCGGAAGCCTTCCCCCTGGGCGCGGAATTCTTCCGGCACCATCGGCGTCGTGCGGCCCATGACTTCTTCGGCGCACCAACCGAAAATTCGTTCGCACGCCGGGTTCCATAACATCACCCTCCCCTCAGCAGTGGCGCCGAAGATCGCGAGCGGCGAGTTGTCAACGATCAAGCTTAACCAGCGTTCCGAATCCGGTAGCGTTTTGGTGATCGAGGTAATGCTGGCATTTTTCACGGCAGCGTCTTCCTGGGCGTATGCCGCCCCCATCTTGTTTGTGCGGAAGTTGATTCTCGCGGCATCGCTCGCGAACGAATCTTTTCGGCGGAGCCTCTCCGCAGTTGAAGAAGAATATCATGCGCCAAGATATCGTGCATTTTCTGGATTGACCCGCCTTTAGGCGGATTTTCTCCCTGTTTAGGACAGTGTTGTCGCTGACAGATTGTCTGTGCGGCATAAATGCGGCCTCGCCCGCCTGGGGATATGGAAACAATGCAATTCAGACCGACGAAACCCGTAGCCGCGACACTCTGCCCGCCTTAGCCGGTTGCGGCTACGCCGTGAATGGCGGGAAGTCGGCGTTTAGAAATTCGTTTGATCACAAGCTTTTTTGTTGGCGCCTGAAGTGTTCCCGTAGGTGTTCCGGTGGCGGCTTTTTTTTAGATTTTTTGCGGCTTGATTTGCGGCTAAGTCATTGATTATTTTGGTGGGATAGGCACTATCGAATAATAACTATAACTAATTGTTATTTAAAATATTACTTAATTTCATTTGCTACTGTTGCCCCCAAGTCGCAGCTGCTACTCCAATTCGCACTTAACGAAATTCTCGATACCTTAAAGTCCAGGCCATAGGAACTGTGGAGCGAATTTGATGCGTTAGGCCACTCGAGCAGCAATATTGCAATGGTTGGGGCGACCACGAAACAAGCGGATTGCGAACGAGCTGAAGAGGTACGACTTATTGCCCGTTGAACTGCTTGGATGGCGGATACCCGTTTTTTGCTTTAAGTTCATTGAACGCCGCTTTTAGACGTCTATCGCGAGTGCCGAGCCAAATCCCACCAGACCTATATGATTGCGCTGCGACGACCCGACCTGTCACCGCATCGATAAATTGGAACTGAAACGACTTCAGGTAGCGAGAAAAGTCCCGGCCTGCATCATACGTGTACTTCACCAATAGATCAGCTTCTCGTGGTTCCTTAAACGAAGTCGCCACAACTTCCATGCCCATGTCACTCAATTCAGAGAATAGAGCACCATAGATCTGGAACTCATCTTCCGCCAGGGCTTCGACATAGGCCCTCTTAAACTTCTTCAAGTCGCCGTTACCGACAACGTCTGTGCGCATCGTCACGCATCCCGCCAAGATAAGCAGGCATGCTAAAGCGAATGAAAACAAGGACGACCTTCGAGCAATTTCGTTTTGCATAGGCTAAGTTCCGGAGTGATTGTTGACGAGGGCTAAAAATTGTTAGCCAGACCGACGGGTCTGAAAATTAAAAGCCGCAGAGCATGCTGTTGCACAGTTACTGCGAGATTTTACGGGTATCCTCCCAGGGTGTCTGCTCGCACATGTAATAATATTACAAACCGAGCCGTTTTTCGAACAACTTAACTCTCCAATCTTGCCGCACCAAGAAAAAATTCCACCTACGCGATACCTTTTGCAAGAGGCTCGTACCTGCCACGCGCAATGACTCGCCTTATGAACCACCTCATTCGCCATCCAAACATTCTAGCTGCTGCTAACCCAACCACCCTAAACCCCTCCCCGCGGCAAGCCGCGGGGAATCGCAAGTTGATGCGCGTGAGTTATCAATAGACAGAGTTAGCATTAAATCCATTCGCCACCCTGTCGTTATCGCGGGTTCCGACGGAACGGTGCGCGGAACCGTCGCCGAAGTTGACATGTACGTGTCGCTTCCAAAGCACTTAAAGGGAACGCACATGTCTCACTTTGTTGAGGTATTCCAGGATCTTGCGGAACCGATATCACTTGAGCCTTTCCGCAGCCTGCACGAGCAGGTGCTGGAACGTCTCAACGCCGAAGCCGGCTATATGAAAATGCGTTGCACCCACTTTGTCAGCAAGAAGGCCCCAGTATCAGGGGTTGCGAGTTTGCTCGATTACGATGTGAGCTATACCAATGAGGTGGCCGGCCCGGCTCTTCGAACCACTCGAGTGAAGATTGTCGTTCCGGTAACGAGTCTGTGTCCTTGCTCCAAAGAGATTTCCGTCTACGGCGCGCACAATCAAAAATCGCATGTAACCGTTACTCTTGACCTGTGGGAACGCGTTGACGTAGCGGAAATCATCCGGCTGATTGAAAACGAGGTGTCTTGCGAAATTTATGGCCTTCTGAAGCGACCGGATGAAAAGTATGTGACCGGGCGATCTTACGACAACCCTAAGTTCGTTGAGGATCTGGTCAGAGATGTCGTGAGGTGGATCGAATGCGACGCGGATGTAAAAAATTTTGTTGTTGAGGCAGACAACTTCGAATCCATCCACAACCATTCGGCCTACGCGCTTATCAAAGGGGATAAAGGCGCTGACGCCTCAATGTTGGGGTTCGTGATTTAGCTCTGTGGGTCTAACGTAGTGTTGTAATGGCGATCATAACGAGCGCCCCAATCTAGCAGATCTCGCTGGCTACAAAAACGGCGACGCAGGGTC
>JBDSJK010000173.1:0-6574 GCA_039917535.1 Burkholderiales bacterium | reverse complement strand
ATATTTTCAGCCGCTTCCGAAGGTTGATGAAATACCTGGTTGACGGCGGTACTGAAGACGAGTGTTTTCAGCGCATCGAAACCTACCTCCGCCAGCACCTGCTCAATAGACAATAGCCTGCGCGGGGAATGCGCGTAAGCGGGGTACGCAACGTCCAGCACCTTAGCGCACAACGCCACGTCATGCCGAATAGTCTGCGCGATTTCGTCGAAACTAGCGCCCTCTTTCGTTAACGCCGTCAATAACCGGAGCAACATGTCCGGTGCCGACGGCATAGGACTCAGGGCGAGCCTTTTTAAAATCTTATTGTTATCAGGACCCATGCCGGATTTATAGGCAAATGACCCCCGACTGTCAACAATTTTTGTAATGCGAAACGTCGTCTTGAATGACGAAATATAAATGCTTTGCGCTTAGCCTAGTCTCGGAAATTCTTGAATTGGAACGGAAATCCGAAGTTGGCCTGACGTATTAGCGCGATGGCTTCTTGCAAGGTATCGCGTTTAGCGCTAGTAACACGCACCAAATCACCTTGAATGCTGCCTTGGGCTTTTAACTTGGAGTCTTTGATCAGTTTGATAATTTTCTTTGACAACTCTTGCTCAACGCCAACCTTCACCGTCACGGTCTGCTTAACTGTGTTTCCACTGACCTTTTCAATCCCGCCGAGATCAAGACATTTGATGTCTATGCCACGCTTGACCAGTTTGCCATCCAGGATGTCTTTCACCTGACTGAGCTTAAAATCGTCATCCGCATAGACTGTGAGCACATACTCATTCTGTTCGACCCGAGAGTCAGACCCTTTGAAATCGAAGCGCGTTGAAACTTCCCGATTGGTTTGCTCCAACGCGTTCTTGAGTTCTTGCTTATCAACTTCGGAAACGATGTCAAAGGTCGGCATTGCTACAACTGCTTTCGCTTCAATTTAGCGGCGATGCGCATACGAAGCGCGTTTAGCTTGATAAATCCATCGGCATCCGCTTGATTATAGGCACCTTTGTCATCTTCGAACGTCGAAATTGCTGGATCGAACAAGGAGTCTTTCTGGGAAGTGCGGCCCACGGTCGTGACCGTGCCTTTATAAAGTTTGAGCCGCACCGTGCCGTTGACGTTTTGTTGCGACGTATCAATTAGCGATTGCAACAGCTTGCGCTCCGGGCTCCACCAATAACCGTTATAAATCAGGCGGGCGTAACGTGGCATCAAGTCATCTTTGAGCGCCAATACCTCACGATCCAAGGTAATCGATTCCATGGCACGGTGGGCGCGCAACATGATGGTGCCGCCCGGCGTTTCGTAGCAGCCTCGGGATTTCATGCCGACGTAGCGATTCTCCACGATGTCCAAGCGCCCGATGCCGTGCTTGCCACCGAGCCGATTGAGCTCGGTCAACACTTGCGTCGCAGTCATTTTCTTGCCGTTGACAGCCACGATATCACCCTGCTTGTAGTCGACTTCTACGTACTCCGGCCTAGCAGGCGCGTTCTCAGGAGAAACGGTAATACGCCACATGCTATCTTCGGGTTCGTAGTTCGGGTCTTCGAGAACGCCGCCTTCGTAAGAAATATGCAGCAAGTTCGCGTCCATGGAATAGGGAGCGCCGCCTTTTTTCTTATTGTAGTCCACGGAAATGCCGCTTTGCTCTGCGTATTTCACTAACTTCTCGCGGGAAGTCAGATCCCACTCCCGCCATGGCGCGATGACACGAATGTTGGGCTCCAAGGCGTAGTAACCCAGTTCGAAACGAACTTGGTCGTTGCCCTTACCGGTCGCACCGTGCGAAACCGCGTCTGCCTTCACTTTGCGCGCAATTTCCACTTGGCGCCTGGCGATCAGCGGCCGCGCGATCGAGGTTCCCAGCAGATATTCGCCCTCATAAACTGCGTTAGCTCGAAACATCGGAAACACGAAATCCCGCACAAATTCTTCGCGCAGGTCATCAACGAATATTTCCTTAATGCCAAATTTCCTTGCCTTTTCACGCGCCGGCTCGAGTTCTTCGCCTTGGCCAATATCGGCGGTAAAGGTCACGACTTCGCATTTGTAAACATCTTGCAACCATTTGAGAATAACCGAGGTATCCAATCCGCCTGAGTAGGCGAGCACAACTTTCTTAACAGATGACATGTGATTGTTTGAAAAAATAAATTTTAGTTGCGCTGCAGTCTTGTGACTAATTCGCCATTGGCCCATTCGCCGTAAATGGTGCGGCCATCGGGACTGGTCAATTCGCCAACACCCTCAAAACGCCAATTCAAAAACTGCCCAACGTAAGTCGTGCCATCGGGCATGATCAACTTACCTTCCCCGGTCGGCACGCCTTCTTTCCATTCGCCGCTGTATTTTTGACCGTTTTCATGGGAAATCATTGTGCCTTTCCCCTCGGGACGGCCGCGCACATAGTCGCCATCATATTCTTCGGCGAGCTTGTCGTCGACGTTCCACTTAATATTGCCGTTGCCTTCGGCGTAACCATCTTTACAGGCACCACTCCAGGAGAGATTTTCATTCGGCTGCGGCTGGGGATTAAAGTGCTTACAGCCATTTTGGTCTTTGATCCATTCGCCATCTTCAGCATAGGACGAAAACGAGGTGAACTGAAGTAACGATATGAACAGTAACGAGAAAAAAGACAAATATTGTTTCAATTTGACCTCCGGGTTATTGGATTGGCTTAGGAATTATATATCTCGACAAGCTTTGCCTATCGCGATAGGCATTTCAACTTTTCGCACCAATTTAGAGATCAGCCATCGGAAATAATTCAATGGGCCGTCACTTTCCCCAGCAATAAATACTCCAGCAGCGCTTTTTGCACATGCATCCGATTTTCCGCCTCGTCCCAGACCACACTTTGCGGCCCCTCCAAGACGTCGGCCGATACCTCTTCGCCACGATGGGCCGGGAGACAGTGCATAAACAGCGCATCGGGCTTAGCACTTGCCATCATCTTCGCGTTGACACAAAAACTGGCGAAATCCCGTTTACGTTCTTCGGTTTCCTTTTCGAAACCCATGCTCGTCCAAACGTCTGTGGTCACTAGATCGGCACCCTTGCACGCTTCATTCGGATCGGCAAATTGTTTGAAATGGCGCTCGACCTGAATCCCCGCTTGCTGAGGTTGCACCTCATAACCCGGCGGTGTGGCGACATGGACTTTAAAATCCAGCAACTCGGCCGCATGGAGCCAGGTTGTACACATATTGTTCGAATCACCGACCCACGCCACGACCTTGCCAGCTATTGCGCCACGATGCTCGGTAAAAGTGAAAATATCCGCTAAGATTTGGCACGGATGATATTCGTTTGTCAGGCCGTTGATCACCGGCACACGGGAATGGGCGGCAAATCGCTCGATAATGCTCTGCTCGTAAGTGCGAATCATCACAATATCCACCATGCGCGAAATCACGCGAGCTACGTCTTCGATAGGCTCACCGCGGGCAAGCTGAGTGTCATGGGTGTTTAGCGTAATCACCGAACCGCCCATTTGGTACATACCAGCCTCAAATGAGACTCGGGTACGCGTCGAGCTTTTCTCAAAAACCATGGCCAAGGTTCGGTCCATCAACGGATGATACGGCAGATATTGCTTGAACTGCTGCTTAATCCAGGTCGAACGAGCGAAAAGATGCTCAATCTCGGCGCGGGTAAAATCCCGAAGCTGCAAAAAATGCCTGAGTTGCATAATGCAGGCTCACCCTAGGTGGCGAGAAAATCCTTGATGATTGGCGCTAGCGTATTCACCAACTGTTCCGCTTGTGCCTGGGTAAAAATCAACGGCGGCAGCAAGCGCACTACTTTTTCATTAGTTACGTTGATCAGCAAGCCCTGAGCCAACGCACGCTTCACGATGTCGCCACAGGTCCGATCAAGCTCTATTCCCATCATCATGCCGAGGCCGCGAATCTCTTTCACCCCGCTCACGCCCTTGAGCTGTGCGCGCAGTTCGCTGCGGATCCACTCGCCGGTTTGGGTCGCTTTGTCGAGCAGCTTTTCTTCTTCGATTGCCTGCAGCGTCGCCAACGAAGCGGCGCACACCAGCGGCCCGCCGCCGAAGGTAGAACCATGATTGCCGGGCCCAAACACGCCCGTCGCACGACCCGATGCCAAGCACGCGCCAATCGGCACGCCAGAGCCCAGGCCCTTAGCCAAGGTAATCACGTCGGGCTTTACTTCCGCGTGCTGAAAACCAAACCATTTTCCGGTGCGCCCGACACCGCACTGCACCTCGTCGATCATAAACAGCCATTGCCGCTCGTCACAAATTTTGCGCAGAGCACGCAGGTATTCCATATCGGCCATAATGACACCGGCCTCGCCCTGCAACACCTCGACGAGTACCGCAACCACGTTACTTTGCCGGCTGGCGATCTGCTGCACGGCGGCTGCGTCGTTAAAAGGCACGCGCACAAAGCCATCCATCAGCGGCTCGAAACCCGCCTGGGCCTTGCGGCTGCCGGTGGCGGAGAGGGTCGCCAAAGTGCGTCCGTGCCAGGCCTTTTCCATGACAATGATGTGCGAATTCTCAACGCCGCTCTTATGGCCGTAAAGCCGCGCTAACTTGATCGCGGCTTCGTTTGCCTCGGCGCCGGAATTGCAGAAGAACACTTCATCCATGCCGGCCAGTGTGCAAATGCGCTCGGCTAATTCTTCTTGACGGAAAATTCGATACAAATTCGACGTGTGAATGACAGTCTTGGCCTGCTCGCAAATCGCGTTCACCACCGTCGGATGCGCGTGCCCCACGTTCGCCACCGCGACCCCGGAGACGCAATCTAGATAACGTTTGCCTTGATCATCCCATAGCCAGGCGCCTTCGCCTTTAACAAAACCAATCTCCTGCCGGCTATAGGTATTCATTAGATACGACATCATCAGCCCCAAAAAGCAAAGCGGCGGCCAATCATGTGATTGCCGCCCAAAGCAAAATTATATCAAGCTTTGCGCGCCTCAGGGTTTTCCTAAACACGTCTCCGCGGCGCAACTTCGCATAGATAGAATGAGCAAATAATATGACCATCTGAGTTGCACTATATCAAGCCGCCCTGGGGTAAACTTTCAGGTCAAGAAAATCATCACTCAAACCCACGAGAAGCCCATGAAAATCACCACCATCGAAACGATCAATCTGGCCGAGTTTCCCAATGTTCTGTGGGTTCAGGTTCACACCGACGAAGGCATCGTTGGCTTGGGCGAAACGTTTTACATGGCGCAGCCGGTGGCGGCCCATGTGCATGAGAGCTGCGCGAGTTATCTGCTCGGAAAAAATCCGCTGGAGATCGATAAGCACAATTGGAACTTCTTGCGGACTTACGTCGGCTTCAATAGCGCAGGCGCTGAGATACGCGCCGCGTCAGCCATCGACGTCGCGCTGTGGGATATTTTTGGTCAGGTTACCAATCAGCCAATTTACCAACTTCTCGGTGGCGCGAGCCGCGACAAGGTTCGTGTGTATAACACTTGCGCGGGTTACAAGTATGTGCGCGCCAAGCCGGTGCAGTCCTACGACAACTGGGGTGTGGCGAAAAAAACCACGGCGCGTCCCTATGAAGATCTCGACGCATTTATGAATCACGCCGATGAACTGGCTATCTCATTGCTGGAAGAAGGCTACACCGGCATGAAGATTTGGCCCTTCGACGAATACGCCGAAGCCTCGCGCGGATCATACATCTCCAATGCCGACCTCAAGAAAGCCATGCAGCCCTTCGAAAAAATCCGTAAGGCCGTAGGAGACAAAATGGATATTCACGTTGAGTTTCATTCCTTGTGGAATCTGCCCACCGCTATACGCATCGCTAAGGCTTTGGAACAATTCGATCCCTTTTGGTATGAAGACCCAATCAAGATGGACAACCTCGACGCGCTGGCCGACTACGCGCGGCGTACCGATGTCTGGGTCACGGCGAGCGAAACGCTGAGTACACGCTGGGGTTTCCGCCCGGCGTTAGAGAAAAATGCGTTGTCGGTTTGCATGCTCGATATCGGCTGGTGCGGCGGTTTATCCGAGGCGAAAAAAATCGCCATGATGGCGGAAACCTACGCTCGCCCCGTCGCGCCCCACGATTGCGTCGGCCCAGTGTTGTTGACGGCGGGCGTGCATCTGTCGCTTAACTGTACCAACACGCTCGTCCAAGAAGTCGTCCGCGCGTTTTATTACGACTGGTATCAAGAATTGGTGACTGAATTGCCGCTGCTTAAGAACGGCTATATCAGCGCGCCTAAAGGTGCGGGGTTGGGCACAAAATTGAAACCCGAAGTGCTTAAGCGAAAAGACGCTATAATTCGCAAAAGCGCGCTATAGCCGCGCGTAATGTAGACACACAACATTGAAGAATAGACATGGGCAGCCATATTTCCAGGGTGTTAATTCCACCCTATTTGCCGCTCGGGCAGGTTATTGATCGTATTTCTCATGCTTTTGAAGAGAAGGGGGATACTCTCTCGTTATTGGGATTCCCCAAGCGCGTGTTCTGCTTTCGTAAACCTGAGCACATTATGCAAATCCTTACCCATAAGAGCATAGGCGGCATCAAGTTTCTGCCGATGATGCCCAGGGTAAAGTGGT
>JBDSJK010000172.1:0-2772 GCA_039917535.1 Burkholderiales bacterium | reverse complement strand
CTGACCGTATCGAAGGGCGCGCTGGCCGCGAGATGGAAGCAAGTGGCAACGTCGAGATGCAGCAGGGTGAACTCAAGCTATTCACCAAGGAGCTATATTTTCTCGAAGCGGAGCAAGAAGTGACTGCGAACGGTGATGTACGTTTTGAAAAGCAGGGCGATGTCATCGAAGGCACGCTGCTGAAATACGACCTGGATAGCGGCACCGGTTTCATGGACGGTTCGACGTTTCGTCTCGCCAAAAAGGCGGGTCGTAAACGCATCGGTCGTGGTGATGCGCGCCGGGTGGATTTCCTCGGCGAGAATCATGAGCGGCTGCTCGACAGCCGCTACACAAGCTGCGAGATCGGTCAGGATGATTGGTTCCTCCGTGTTAGGGAGCTGGAACTCGATCGGGTGACTGAAGTGGGTGTCGCGCGCAATGCCAGTGTCGTATTTATGGACGTCCCGTTGCTGTATTTGCCCTGGGTAAGTTTTCCCTTGAGCGATAAACGCAAGACAGGATTTTTGCCGTCGACGATCGGCACGACGGGGCGTAACGGCCTTGAGGTGATGATTCCTTTTTATTGGAACATCGCGCCTAATATGGATGCGACCTTCACGCCGCGACTATTATCCAAGCGCGGTTTGCAGCTACAAAATGAGTTTCGCTATCTTTGGCCTAGCTTCGCTGGCGACATTAATTTTGATATTTTGCCCAACGATCGGCAGGGAGGAATCAACCGCGACTTCCTTTCCTGGCGCCACAATCAAAACCTGACCCATGGTTGGAGCGGACGAATAAACGCACAGCGCGCGTCCGATGATAACTATTTCCGGGACCTCAGCACCCGAGTGATCGACACATCGACTACCAACCTGCCTCGAGACGCGGAGCTTCGTTATAGGGACAATACCTGGCTGTTTTCGACGCGTGTGTTGAGTTATCAGACCTTGCAAGATCCCGATCTCAGCAAGCCGCGGATCGAAATTCCGTATCGTCTCGCTCCGCAGCTATTGTTGCGCGGTGTTAAGCCCAGTTATCTTGGGGCGAATTGGACTTTAGAATCGGAATTGACACAGTTTGATCACCCAAGCAAGGTTAACGGACGCCGCCTTTTGATTTATCCGAGTGTGAGTTATTCCATCGCCAATGATTACGCCTACGTGACGCCCAAGTTAGGCTATCACGTGACTCGCTATAATCTAGCTGGTAATTTCCGCGGTGACGCAGACATCAGCCGCAATCTGCCCATCTTCAGCGTGGACAGCGGTCTATATTTTGATCGGTCCCTTAGCTACAAGGGGCACGGTTACCAACAAACGCTGGAACCGCGATTGTTTTATGTGCGCATCCCGTTCCGTGAGCAGTCGGCGATCCCGAATTTTTCCACGACGGAGTCGGATTTCAATTTCGCCCAGATCTTCACGGAGAACCAATTTATCGGCGGCGACCGCATCAACGACGCCAATCAAATCACTGCGGCGGTTACAAGTCGCTTTATTGAGGACGATACCGGCGCGGAACGACTGCGTGCAGCCGTTGGTCAACGTTACTACTTTCAATCGCAGCGGGTGACACTCGACAACCCGCCCCGCAACAGCCTCGCGTCCGATTTGCTCGCGGCCGTGTCGGGTCAAATTTCGCGGAAATGGTCTATTGACGCGGCGTGGCAATACAACACCGAGCTCAATCGTTCGGAACGATTAAGTCTGGGTGCTCGCTACAACCCAGCGCCGGGCAAGGTGATTAATCTAGCCTATCGAAGTCGGCGCCAAACCGCAGCATTGCCAGATCCGATTGATCAGATTGACCTGTCGGGTCAATGGCCCTTCGGTGCCCATTGGTATGGCCTGGGAAGACTGAATTATTCGTTGCGCGATTCCAAGGTGGTGGAGGGCTTGGCGGGCCTTGAGTATAATAAAGATTGCTGGGCGCTGCGGCTCGTGGCCCATCGCTTGGTAACGGCGCAACAGTTGGTTTCGACGTCATTTTTTGTGCAACTCGAACTAACCGGATTGTCCCGATTAGGTAACAACCCATTGGAAGTTCTCAAACAAAATATTCCTGGCTATTTGAAATCTCAAGAGATCAATCCATGACCCGCCTTTGCTCATTATTTTTTAGCATCGCCATTTCGTTGGTTAGTGTGTGGCATGGCGTGAGTTACGCCCAGCAAAATCAAACCAAACCGGCGGCTGCAAAACCCGCCAGTAAGCCCATACGGGTGGTGGACCGTATACTCGCTGTGGTGAATGCGGGTGTGATCACGCAAAGGGAGTTGGAAGAGCGGGTGACCTTGGTGACGCAACAACTGGAAAAGCAAGGGACGCCGTTACCCCCGAAAGACGTGTTTTCGCGACAGATGCTTGAGCGATTGATCGTCGAACAATTGCATCTGCAATTTGCTAAAGAGAATGGCCTGAAACTGGACGACCAAGATGTCGATCGCGCGCTGCAACGCATTGCTCAGGATAATCAAATGACCGTTAGTCAGTTGCAGCAAGCGCTGGCCAAAGATGGCATCAGCTTTGTTCGTTTCCGCGACGATATTCGCCGCGAAATGACGGTGGCGCGGGTGCGCGAGCGGGAGGTTGAGGGCCGTGTGAACGTATCGGAGAGCGAAGTTGATGTGGAATTGGCGCAGCAAGCAAGCCGCCCCCAGGGCGAAGCCGAATACCAGGTCGCGCACATTCTGATTCGTATTCCGGAACAGGCGGGCGCCGATGTAGTTGCCACGCGTCAAGCGCGTGCTAACGAGGCATTGGCCGCATTGAAAAAGGGCACCGACTT
>JBDSJK010000171.1:0-19459 GCA_039917535.1 Burkholderiales bacterium | reverse complement strand
AATGACGGCGTTTTTTCGTTATGGAACGGGCAGCAGGCGACAAAATTGGCGCCGGATTTTTTGAGATGAACGTGATGATTGATCACATCGACGATGTCGACGCGATTCAAAACGGTTTGGATGAAATCCGGTGGAATCATCGCTTCATTATAAAGATAAGCGACGACTGGGGACAGCGAGCTTAGCTTAGCTTCGCCTTAATCAGTGCGGAAACTTTGCCCATGTCGGCCTTGCCGGCCAACTGTGGCTTGAGTTCGGCCATGACTTTGCCCATGTCCTTCATGTCTATCGCGCCGGTCGCGGCGATGGCTTTTGCGATTGCACCATCAACTTCCGCATTGCTCAGTGCCTGGGGCATGTAGGCTAGGTAAATCGCCAATTCGGCCTGCTCTTTATCGGCTAAATCCTGGCGATTCGCGGCGTGATATTGCGAGATCGAATCGCGTCGCTGCTTGATTAGTTTTTCCACCACCGCGATAACGTCCGCATCGGTCAGCACGATCCGCTCATCCACTTCGCGCTGTTTGATGGCCGCGAGCAACATGCGTATGGCCGACAGGCGCTCAGTTTCCTTCGCGCGCATGGCGGACTTCATGTCCTCGGTGATTTGATCTTTTAGCGGCACGGCAGTAACGAAGTTTTAGGCGGGCGACGGCGTAGGACGGTCGGGCTAGGAGCAAGTGGGCGAATTCTGTCTCACTTCGCTCCCGATCTAGCTTTAGTACATCCTAGGTGGCAGCATCGGGCTGCGCAGGCGCTTGTTACGGCGCTTCACGGCGGCAGCCAGCTTGCGTTTACGTTCGGTGGTGGGCTTTTCGTAGAATTCGCGGGCGCGAAGTTCGGTCAATAATCCAGTTTTTTCAACAGCGCGCTTGAAGCGGCGCAGTGCTACGTCAAACGGTTCATTCTCTTTCACACGTACGGTCGGCATGAAGCTCCTTTCAAGTGCTGCGATCAAGTTAATTTGCTAGTATACCGTGTTTACTTAGCGCTTCAAAGTATGTTAGTTCTGGGCATTGAAACCTCTTGCGACGAAACCGGCATTGCCGTCTATGACAGCGAGCGCGGCCTCATAGCCCACGTGCTACACACGCAGGCCGCCATGCATGCCGACTACGGCGGCGTCGTACCGGAACTCGCTTCGCGCGACCACATTCGTCGTGTGTTACCGCTGACGCAGCGAGTATTGCAGCACGGAAATGTTACTCGCAACGATATTGACGCCGTCGCCTACACCCAAGGCCCTGGGCTGGCGGGTGCGCTGCTGGTGGGTGCGGCCATCGGTACCGGGCTTGCCTTTGCGCTGAAGGTTCCCGCGATCGGCATACACCATTTGGAAGGCCATTTGCTCTCGCCATTGTTGTCCGATCCTGCGCCGACTTTTCCGTTCATTGCGCTGCTGGTTTCCGGCGGACATACCCAGTTGATGCAAGTGAGCGCCGTCGGCCACTACGAATTGCTGGGCGAAACCGTTGATGACGCCGCCGGCGAAGCTTTCGACAAAAGTGCCAAGCTACTCGGCCTGGGCTATCCCGGCGGACCAGCTTTGGCGAGATTAGCGGCCCATGGCAATAGCGAACGATTCAAGTTGCCACGGCCCATGGTGAACAGCGGCGATCTCAACTTCAGTTTCAGCGGCCTCAAGACTGCCGTGCTCACGCTCACAAAAAAACATGAGTTGGATGACGCCACGAAGGCCGACATCGCCGCCAGCACTCAAGCGGCCATCGTCGACGTACTCACGGAAAAAAGCCTGCAAGCGATGGCCGTCACTGGCGCGCGGCGGCTCGTGGTCGCGGGTGGCGTCGGCGCGAACCTGCGATTACGCAAGCGCCTCGATAGTGAAGCTGCACGGAGCAATCTTGAAGTGTTTTATCCCAAGCTTGAATTTTGTGGCGACAACGGCGCAATGATTGCGCTGGCCGGCGCGCTACGACTGCAAGCAGGCGCGGTGGGGTCCCAAGAATTCGGCGTTAAACCGCGCTGGGATCTAGCTGGCGCATAGTTTCAATGGGCGATTGACCACTGGCTCACGCGGAGATACAGTTCAATTAGGCGAAAGAAAAAGGGGTTTAAATTCCTGCTTTCACTTCCTGTCGGGCAACGTCTGTGGTCGGCCCATGAACCGCCCCTCCACTAAAGGTATCAAGGGTGTCGATAGCTTCAAAGGCAAATCGTTCCCCTCCTCGCGCTGGGATCACGCGATAGAGCTGTGCGGCAAACGCGTGGCCTGTATCGGCAACGGTCCGAGCGCCGCTCAGTTCATTCCTGAGGTCGCGGAGAAGGCAAGCAGGTTGCTAGTGTTTCAACACTCGGCGGCTTACGTCGTGCCACGCAACGATCGCCCTTACACCGACGAGGAGCGCAAGCAATTTGTCAATGACCATGCCGAGCGGCAGAAGAGCCGCCGCTATACTACGACTACTAGGAGTCGTGGATTCCCGCTTTTGTGAGCCCAGGCCATGAACTCGGTACGGGATTCACGGTGCTGGCCCGAAGCCACCTGGAGGCGCAAGTCGCCGATCCGGTGCTGCGCGAAAAGCGGTGGCCCGACTATGTTCTTGGCTGCAAGCGGGTGGTCATCGCCGATGATTACTACCCGGCGCTGGCCCGTCCGAATGTTGACGTCATCAGCGATAAGATCAAGCAAATCGAGCCGACCGGCGTACGTACCGCCGACGATACTGCACGAAGTTGACGTGATCATTTACTCCACGGGTTTCGAACGCTTTCCTGCATCGGGCCAATCGAGATCTACGGCCGCGGTGGCGTCTCCTTGCGCGAACAGTGGCATGGCGTACCCGAGGTGTACTTGGGAATGACCGTGCCGAAGTTCCCCAGTCTGTTCTTTTTATATGGCTCCAACACCAATCTCGGTCACAACTCCATCATAGAGATGATCGAGTGCCACACCGGTTACATTGCGGAGGCGCTACGCGAAAGCTCCGCGCGCAAACACGGCCCGTTGGACGTGCGCGGCGACGTGTTTGCCAAGTTCAATGACGAGTTGCAACAGAACTTAAAGACCAGCGTGTGGCCTCCGCAGTGCTTTAGCGGGTACAAAACAGCCGATGGTCGCGTCACCCACAACTGGCGTGGGAGCGTTGAGGACTTATCGCCACGCTGCCGCGAAGTTCGATCTCCCCGTTTATGAGTTGCTAGACACACCCGCGTCTGCGGCAGCGTAGCCACAAATTGGCATTGCCGCCGCTCGAGGATCGGTGGCAATGCCTGGAGAGCTCCGTGGATATTGCCTCCCAGGCCATGGCTTGCCAGGAGGCGCGCTGGATAAGGATCGTGGCGTTATTGGCCGCGCAGCGCCGAGCTGCACACGCCGCACGCGGGATCTTTATTCAATTTCAGCGCGCGCCATTCCATGCTCAGCCCGTCGAGCATGAGAAATCGCCCGTTCAATGTCTCGCCACAACCTGTCAACACTTTGATCGCTTCCGCCGCCTGCATGGCGCCGATGATGCCCACCAGCGGCGCGAACACGCCCATGACGGCGCAGCGGGTTTCCTCGAATTCCTGATCCTCGGAAAATAAGCAGTTGTAGCAGGGGCTGGTGTCTTGACGCATGTCAAACACAGAAATCTGGCCGTCGAAGCGTATGCCCGCGCCGGACACGAGCGGCTTTTTGTATTTGACGCAGGCCCGGTTCACGGCATGGCGTGTGGCGAAATTGTCGCAGCAATCGAGAACCACGTCGGCTTCCGCGACTCGTTTTTCTAGGGCTTCGCCCGCCAATCGCTGAACAACGGCAACCACTTCGATGTCGGGATTAATTTCCAGCAGTGTGCGACGCGCAGAAACGGTTTTCGCCAGGCCGACGGAATCATTGCGATGAGCGATTTGGCGCTGCAGGTTAGTGAGATCAACCACATCGCCGTCACAAAGCGTGATTTTTGCGACGCCGCTGGTGGCCAGATAAAGCGCCACAGGCGACCCAAGGCCGCCGGCACCGATGATCAGTGCGTGGGATTGATTGAGTTTTTCTTGACCTTCTACGCCGAATTCAGGCAGCAGAATATGCCGACTGTAGCGTAGAAGGGTTTTGTCATCCACAAATTACGTAGTTTGAGGCTTTAGAATTACCGGCAGGCCTTTCAGTTGGTTTAAAGCCTGGTCCATCTGGAAGTCGGCCTTATCCTTGTCGTCTGCGCCGGGCTTGGCGGTTTGCGCCGGCTTGGGTTCCATTTTGTCGGACTTCACTTCTGGTTTGGGCTGCGCCTTCGCGTCCGCAGGATTCTCATTCGGATTGGACAGGTGCCGCTCCAAATCCGCCTCTTTCACGCCCGCTTCAGTGGGGTTGTTCGGATCTTCGACGAGGATATCCGGCACAATGCCTTTGGCCTGAATGGAACGGCCGTTGGGTGTGTAGTAACGGGCCGTGGTCAACTTCACGGCGGTATTGTTGGGCAACTGCTCGATGGTTTGCACCGACGCTTTGCCAAACGTTTGCGTGCCCATCACCACAGCGCGCTTGTGATCTTGCAAAGCACCCGCGACAATTTCCGACGCGGAGGCGGAGCCACCGTTCACCAACACGACTATCGGCAGCGTCTTGACGCCTTCAGGAAGCTTGGCGATGTAATCGTCGGAGCCGCCGCGTAAGTAGTATTCGCGCGATGCGCTCAAGCGGGTTTTCGATTGTTCTGTGCGGCCGTCGGTGTAGACGACCAGCACATCTTTCGGCAAAAACGCGGCGGATACGGCGACCGCTTGATCTAAAGCGCCACCCGGATCGTTACGCAGATCCAGCACAATGCCTTTCATCGTGCCACCGTTTTTCTTGTAAAGCTCGTGTAGGGCCAGCGCGAGATTTTCGCCGGTTTTTTCCTGGAATTGGGTGATGCGCACCGACGCGTAGCCCGGCTCCAAATCTTTCACCTTCACGCTTTTCACACGTATCACGTCGCGCTTCAATTCAAAAGTCAGCGGATTTGGTTCGCTCCTGCGCCACACGGTGAGCTTAATAGGGCTGCCCGGCTTACCGCGCATGCGTTTCACGGCTTCGTTTAGCGTCATGCCTTTGACCGGCGTGTCGTCAAGCTTGACTACCAAATCCCCCGCTTTGATGCCGGCTTTATAGGCAGGGCTATCATCAATAGGTGTGACGACTTTAATCAAGCCGTCTTCCATGGCGACTTCAATTCCTAAACCACCGAATTCTCCCTGAATGGACTCGCGGAATTCTTTATACGCGGGTGCATCGAAATACGCAGAATGGGGATCCAGGCCGGACACCATGCCAGAAATCGCTTCTTTGATAAGCTTTTTATCTTCGACACTTTCAACGTAGTTATTCTTAATCAGGCCAAACACTTCGCTGAATGTACGCAACTCCTGAACCGGCAGCGGCACGGGTGCGGGCTTATCCGCGATGGCGGAAAAATTAAGGCTTAACAACACACCGATAACGGCGCCCAGCCCGATCAAACTCAATTTTTGCATTTTGCTGCTGCCCATAAGACTTTAGTCTCCGTAGTAATTTTTAGCGAGCAATCCAGACGATGGGATCGAACGCTTTGCCCTGATGGCGTAATTCAAAGTATAAACCGGATTCGCTGTTTCCGCCGCTGTTTCCCACACTGGCAACGGTTTCACCGCCCTGCACCCTATCGCCAGCCTGCTTTAACAGAGATTCATTATTGCCGTACACACTCATGTAGCCATTGCCGTGGTCAATCACCGCCAAATTGCCAAACCCGCGCAGCCAGTCGGCAAATACGACACGACCTGCCGCCACGGACTTGACCTCTTGTCCTTCCGTGGCGCGGATAAATAGTCCCGACCAATTTATTCCGCTATCATGCCGTGGACTGCCAAAGCGATTGGTTAGTTCCCCACGCACCGGCAAACGCAAGCGCCCGCGCTGCTTGGCGAACGCCAGGCCGTCCAGTTCGCTGTCGGGCAACTCATCGTTGCGGGCAATGGCGGTGGGCCTCTCGGGCACTTCGCCGGGCTTGCTATGCGCTTTCGCCTCACGTTGGCGGCGCAATGCCTCTTCCCGCAACGCGGCGCGGCGGGCTTCCTGTTTGCGTTTGATTATCAGCGCCAGGCGTTCGATCAGCTTGGTGAGCCGCGCTTCGTTGCGCTTCAGCGTGGTGATTTCGCGGCGATTTTTCTGGATGTCGCTGCCGATGCGCGCCAGCAGCTGTTGTTTGTTCCGTCGTTCCTTTTCGATCTGGGCTTTTTCCTGGCGCTCCTTGGCTTCGAGCGCTTTGAGCTCATCGCTCTTACTGCGCACGCTTTGGGTCAAGCCTTTCAGTTCGCTCAAATCGCCACGCAGGTCTTGAATGGAGGCAGCGTGGGCACGAGCGATGTAGCCGTAGTATTGCAGCAGACGCGCGATTTCAGCGGGATCCTTGCCGCTGAGCAACAGCGCGGTGGAATCTTGGGCACTGTGGATGTAGCGCGTGTTCAGCAGCTTTTCTAGCTGGGCTTGACGTCGTTTGACGGACGCTTGCACCGCGCTGCTCTTTTCGTATAAACCCCTTAACTCGGTCAGGGTTAGTCGCTGCGCTTGGCTAAGGTGAGAGAGTTCACGATTCGATTCGCTGATGGCATGCTCGGAATCTTTCAGCGCGTCCGAAACTTCCGCCTTGGATTCTTCCTGTTCCGCCAGTTCCTTCTTCAGCTCATCAATGCGCTCGCGGAGCTCTTGCAGCTCTTCTTTAGGTGCGGCGACGGCTGAAAAGGCCGCAACCGCAATAAGCGCGAACAATAGTCGCGTAATGCGAAAAATCAACGTGCGATTCAGCGCCCGGCCTTGCCCTGATCGGCGACCGCTTGCCGGGCCTTCGCAATCGTTTCTTGATCGCCAAGATAGTAATGACGAAGGGGCTTCAAATCATCGTCAAGCTCGTAGACGAGGGGAATTCCCGTGGGAATATTCAAGCCGACAATCTCTTGATCGCCGATGTTGTCGAGATACTTCACCAACGCGCGCAGGCTGTTGCCATGGGCGGTAATGATTACACGCTTACCTGCTTTTACCTGCGGCGCGATGGTCTCAAGCCAATAGGGTATAAATCGCGCCACCGTATCTTTCAAGCATTCAGTCACCGGAAGCTCCTGGGCGGAGAGGCCGGTATAGCGCGGATCTTGGCCGGGATGCCGGCTGTCAGCCTTATCCAGAGCGGGGGGGGGGATATCGTAGCTGCGGCGCCACACCAGCACTTGCTCATCGCCATACTTGGCCGCCGTTTCCGCCTTGTTGAGGCCTTGCAGCGCGCCATAATGACGCTCGTTTAAACGCCAAGATTTCGTCACCGGAATCCACAGCAAATCCATTTGGTCCAGCGCGAGCCAGAGCGTGCGTATGGCTCGCTTCAACACGGACGTGTAGGCAAGATCGAACACAAAACCTTGTTCGCGCAATAACCGCCCCGCTTCGCAGGCTTCGTTCATGCCTTTCTCAGCAAGGTCGACGTCCGTCCAGCCGGTAAAGCGATTCTCTTGGTTCCACACGCTTTCGCCGTGGCGCAACAACACCAGCTTCTTCATAGCTTTTACTAACTAGCAAAATGAGTATTGTACGTGAATCCTGCTAAAATGCAGGGCTTGAAAACTGGAAAGTTCCTGTGAAATTTGTTATTGAGAATTGGTGGCTAATTGCCGCCATGGCCATCAGCGGCGGCTTCCTGCTGTGGCCCGAGATACAGAAGTTGCTGGGCGCCAGCGCCGAAATCGGCACCCTGGAAGCAGTGCAAATGATTAACCAAAAAAACGCCATCGTGCTCGATGTCCGTGAAATTGCCGAATACGCAGGCGGACGCATTGTTAACGCGCGGCAGATCCCGATGTCCGAACTAGAGAGCAAGCTCAAAACGCTGGAAAAATTCAAAGAGAAGCCTATCATCGTAACGTGCAAGACGGGTTTACGCTCCGCGGCTGCCATTAAGCTGCTCAAGAACAATGCGTTTAACCAAGTATACCAACTCAAAGGCGGCTTGACCGCCTGGCAACAAGCAAATTTGCCGCTTGAGACGCAAAGTTAGCGATAAGAACGGCTGAGAAATGGCGAAAGTCACCATGTATTCAACGGCGGTGTGCCCCTATTGCGTAGCGGCGGAACGCTTGCTGCGCAGCAAGGGCGTTGGGGACATCAACAAGATTCGCGTTGATCTGGATCCAGCGCAACGCGCTTTGATGATGGAAAAAACCGGTCGCCGCACCGTTCCGCAGATTTATATCGACGAAACTTACGTGGGTGGATTTGATGACCTCTCCGCTCTAGAACATGCCGGTAAGCTCGCCCCTTTGCTGGCACAATAAATTACTAGGAAAAACATGGCCGACACACCACCACAAACCGACCACCAACCGGTTTTCGCGATCGAAAAGATTTACGTCAAAGATCTGTCGTTGGAAATTCCCAACGCGCCCAACATTTTCTTAGATCGCGAAAGCCCCGCCATCGACTTGCAAATGCATTGCGAGGCGAACTCCATTGGCGACGATGTCTACCAGGCCAGTATCACCGTGACTGTCACCGCGAAACTCAAAGAAAAAGTCATGTTCTTGGTGGAAGCGTGTCAAGCGGGTATTTTCCGCATTAAGAACGTGCCTGCGGATGAGATCAAGGCCGTGCTCGGCATCGGCTGCCCGAATATTTTGTTTCCCTATTTACGTGAAACCGTGTCAGATGTGGTGACCCGCGCGGGCTTTCCGCCGGTGATGTTGAACCCGGTTAATTTTGAAGCGCTTTACCATCAGCAACAGCAGGCGCAAGAGCGGCAAGACAAACCCATCATTACCCACTAGAGACGCAATGCGTATCGCTTGTTTCTTTGCAATTCTGGCGTCGCTATGCCTGAGTGCCGCATGGGGCGCGGAGTTTCGCTCGGTCAGCGCAACCGCTGCAATTTTGTACGACGCGCCGTCGTTCAAGGCGACGCGGGTCTACGTGATCAGCAAGCAATATCCGCTCGAAATTATCAGCCGCGTGGGCGAATGGGTGAAGGTGCGTGACGCTGGTGGCGATCTTTCCTGGATCGCGGCGAACGCGCTGTCTGACAAACGCACGGTCATGGTGATGGCGCCTGTCGCCGACGTGCGCGAAGCCGCGCAAGACAGCGCGGCCGTTATGTTTCGGGCAGAAAAAAATGTCGTACTGGATTTACTCGAACCGCCCACTTCAACTTGGATCAAAGTGCGCCACCGCGACGGCCAAGCAGGCTATGTCCGGCTTGAGCAGATCTGGGGTATATGAAGCTCGTCCTGCTTGGCGCCGGCGCCTGGGGCACCGCATTGGCGATTGCACTGGCGCGCGCCCACCAGGTCACTTTGTGGGCACGTGATGCTGACCTAGCACAGCAAATTCGCGATACTCGAGTTAACGCGCCCTACCTTCCCGGTTACGCTTTACCCACTAACGTGCACTGCAATAGCGACCTGAACGCCAGCATCGTGGAAGCGGACATTATCATCGCGGTCGTGCCGACGTCGTCGTTGCGGGATGTCAGCAAGCAAATCACTCGCGCCGATTGTCGCGCACCACTCGTGCTCGCATGCAAAGGCTTCGAAGCCGGCACTGGAAAATTGCCTTACGAAGTCTGCTCGGAAACCTTGTCGCCGGACGCAACAATAGGTGTGTTGTCCGGGCCCAGCTTTGCGCAGGAAGTGGCCAAGGGCTTGCCCGCCGCGTTGACGCTCGCGGCTTTCAACGGCGACTTTGCCAGCCACGCCGCACGTGAGCTCAACAGCCCGCGCCTGCGGGTTTATTCCGGCACCGACGTGATCGGCGTCGCCCTGGGCGGCGCGCTGAAAAACGTTATGGCCATCGCCGCCGGCATATCCGACGGTATGGGTTTGGGCTTTAACGCCCGCGCCGCGCTCATCACTCGTGGGCTAGCGGAAATCTCACGCCTTGGCCAACAACTCGGCGGCCAAGCGGAAACCTTCATGGGCCTAACCGGCCTAGGCGATTTGGTGCTCACCGCGACGGGCGATTTGTCACGCAATCGACAAGTGGGATTGCAACTCGCCCAAGGCGAAGCGCTAGGGAAAATTTTGCAACGCCTGGGCCATGTCGCCGAAGGGGTTTACACCGCCCGCGAAGCCGCTGCCCGCGCCACCGCGCTTAAAGTCGACATGCCTATCACCCAAGCAGTGTGCGATGTACTGGAAGAAAAAACATCAGCCCGAGAAGCGCTTGAACGCTTGCTGAGCCGGGAGCCTAAGCCAGAAGCCAATATTGGCGCGGCTTCTAAGCTCTAACTGAATCGCATTATGGGAATTCTCCGGTACGTTTCTTACACTATTGGCGTGATGGTGCCGGCGACTTGGTGAACTCTTAAACCAGGCGGGGTTCTTTTTTCAGTCCGTCGCGGGAAATGATCGGCCATAAAAATGGTGCGCATGGCGCACACGACATCGCTATTCGAATGTTAAGTGGGCACCCTGGAGAGCGGCATGAACATTGGCTTGCAGCCCATGCCATGGTGAGAGGCTCGCCGCATATGGCTCGTGGCCAATGGGCGCGACTCAATCTCTCCGTCTTCGGCTGTTTTGGGTTTTGGCTCGCCGCATATGGCTCGTGGCCAATGGGCGCGACCCTTAGGCTGGTACGATGCCGCCTATAAATCGCTGAACAGCCATCTGATACTGAGCAAACGATTCCATCGGGATATTGCTGTGGCCCAAGTCCGAAAATAACTCCAGTTGTTTCGGCGCATGAGTGGCCGCATGGAGTTGCTCGCTCATCTGATAGGGCACCACATCGTCGGCCGTGCCGTGCAGAAACAAGATGGGCGTGTCCAGCCTGCTGACTTTGTTCAAAGAGTCGAAGCGATGATTGAGGATCGCGCCGACTGGCAGCCACTTTGCCGCCGTGGTCATGACTCGGGCCAAGTCCCGAATCGATGTGAAGGTGGATTCGACGATGATCGCATCGATATCGTGATGTTGAGTCGCAAGCTCGATGGCGATGGCGCCACCCAAGGAATGGCCGTAGATCACGCGCTGGGAGGCGTGGGGTGCGAGTTGGCGCAGGTGTTCCCAGCCGCGCGCGGCGTCTTCGTACACGCCCGCTTCCGTCGGCAAGTCGCCGGGGCTGAGACCGAAGCCGCGATAATCAATGCCAAGGACGGAGAACCCCATGGCACGCCAGCGACTAAGCCGCGGCACGTGCCAACTCAAATTCCAGCACGCCCCATGCAAGAACAGCACAGCCGGGGCGTCGGCCCGATCGGCCGGTAGCCACCAGGCGTAAATGCCCGCTTGGTCCGTCGCCGACAACCGCGCGGAAATCCATTGTTCCTGGTGGCCCAGATCGGTCTTGGCGATGCCCTCCCAAGACTCTTTGACGGGTCGGAAAATGAGTTCACGCTGTTTGGCGTCAAGGTAGGCCAAGCCCGTGGTGCCGAGGGTGATAAGCGGCAAAAGCGCGGCGACCCATGCTCTTTTCGTTGCGATTCGCTTCGAGCCCATTCCATTTTCCTTGTTGTTGTTTCATTCCAGTATAGAACGCGTTAGGTTCACTGCAGGTCAACAATAAAGAATGGGTCCCATGGGGTGATCTTGGATTTGAGAGGAGATACGTGCGCTACATAATTGTTATTTTTCAGACAAGCCTGTTGGTGTCGATATGTTGTTGGTGCACACGGTTTACGGTTGATCACGCAACGCTTTCGGTACAAGCGTGCCGCGGCAATGTGCGAATTCCGTTAATTCTCGAAAGGCAACCCGACGTAGTTCTCAGCCAAGGTAACCGCCGCCGCGCGAGAACAAACCAAGTAATCTAGCTGCGAGCGCTGCAGGCGCTGCTGGAATGGGTCATCGCCGTCGAAACGATGCAGCATTGAGGTCATCCACCAGGAAAAATGTTCGGCTCGCCAGACTCTTTTCAACGCTTTTTCCGAATAACCATCGAGCAAGTCTTTGCTTGCGGTGTGATAGAACGCGCTGAATCCTTGGGCTAGCACGCGCACATCGGCCACGGCGAGGTTCATGCCTTTCGCGCCGGTCGGCGGCACGATATGGGCCGCGTCGCCCGCCAAAAACAGACGGCCGTATTGTATTGGCTCACAGACAAAACTGCGCATGGCGACGATGTTTTTCTGAAATATCGGTCCTTCCTTGAGCCGCCAGCCATCGGCGCTGGCTACTCGAGTTTGCAGTTCATCCCATATTTCTGCGTCGGAAAAGTTATTCACTTTATCGGTTGGATCGCATTGAAAATACATGCGCTGCACATGGGCCGAACGGGTGCTGATGAGCGCAAAGCCGCGCTCATGTTGCGCGTAAATCAATTCGTCGGAAGACGTTGGCGCTTCCGTGAGAATACCGAACCAACCAAACGGATAGATTCGCGAAAACTCCTTGCGCTTGCCCGGTGGAATCAATCCACGGCAAATGCCATGGAAGCCGTCGCAGCCTGCGACGAAGTCACAGGCGATTTCTTGTTGCTGATCACTCGAATCGCGAAACTGAATCTTGGACTGATCGCCATCCAAGCCCGAGATGGCAACATCCTTCACTGCAAAATGAATTTGCCCGCCCGCGTCGAGCCGCGCCTTGACTAGATCTTTAATGACCTCATGCTGCGCGTAAACCATGATGGATTTTCCGCCGCTGAGATCACGCAGATCGATGCGATGCCGCTGGCCACCGAAAGCGAGCGCAAAACCTTCGTGGACAAAACCCTCGCGCTTCATACGATCGCCAACGCCCGCTTCGTTGAGCAAATCAACCGTGCCCTGCTCAAGCACGCCAGCGCGTATGGTCGCCTCGATTTCCCCACGGCTGCGGGTTTCGATCACGATGGATTCGATGCCTTGTAAATGCAGTAAATGCGAAAGCAACAGCCCCGCTGGGCCCGCGCCGATTATTGCAACTTGTGTACGCATAACACCTTTCTTGCTTTCACCGTGCGTTTGACCTGTCAGCGTTGTCATCAACTTCGATATCTGCTTAAAGACATACCCGGACAGCCAATATCCATGCGGCTCTCCGGGCATATATTGACTCATTCGTTACGATTTGGATAAATTCAACGACCATCGTGAACCACGCAAAGTGGGAAGTGTGCTCCTTCCTCTTCCACGGGGGAGGTTGCGTGGGGGATGGGTTCAAAGCGACGCCCCTAAATGATCTAAACCATCTAAACCCATCCCCAACCCAGCCCTCCCCTTGAAAGGGAGGGAGTTGTCTTGTGGTTTAGGTTAACCGAGCGCCTTAAGCATGGTATCCGCATCGGAAACTTCAAACTTGCCCGGCGCCTCAATGTTGAGCGCTTTTACTACGCCGTCGTCCACCAGCATGGAAAACCGGGTCATACGCATGCCCATGCCGCGCGCGTTCAAGTCCAATTCCAAGCCCAATTTTTTTGTATATTCGGCGCTGCCGTCGGCCATCATGCGAACTTTGCCCTGCGCTTTTTGGTCTTTGCTCCACGCACCCATCACGAACGCATCGTTCACGGAAATACACCAAATCTCGGCAACTGCCTTGGCGCGCAGCTTGTCGTAATTCGCGATGTAGCCCGGCACATGCTTCGCCGAGCAGGTCGGCGTAAACGCGCCCGGCAGGCCGAAGATGGCGATCTTTTTGCCCTTGGTTATTTCTTCAACTTTGAACGTGTTCGGCCCGATGCTGCAACCTTCCGTTTCCGTTTCGATGAATTCTTGCAGCGTGCCTTCCGGCAAACGGTCTCCAACTTTGATAGTCATGATGTTCTCCGATAAATTATTTGGCTGAGGTGTTTCTATTCCCATTGTCCCAGACTCTGGGCTGCAACAGCAACATTGCGCCACAGGCCTTATCCAGTGCGGCTCACAGCCAGGCATGGCCTGGGAAGCAATATCCATGGGCATCTTAGGGGTGCCGTTCTTGGAAAATTCTCCTTTGTCATTCTGAGGAGCGAAGCGGCGAAGAATCTGCTTTTGCTGTCGGTTGCTGTATCAACAAAAGCAGATTCTTCCCCCGGACCAAGTCCGGAATCAGAATGACAATCGTTTGCTAGGCGCTAACTTTTTGCAGGCTGTTAGAGCACACAACACCTTTCGCAGCGCCGTGATAAGCTAACGTTCAACCCATGTGCAATCAGGCAGAAAATCAAACATGATCCCAGACCAAATTGAAGTGAACATCGCCGGTGGACTTAACTTTCCCCTGCCACCCATGGCAAGCGTGCGGCAGAAGTTCAATCCAAAGAAACTCGACGACATCACTGGCGCAATCCGACGCGAATTCACGCACCCGGAAGTGCGCGCACGCGTTAAGCCTGGCCAGGTGATCGCCGTGGGTTGCGGCAGCCGTGGCGTGGCGAACATTGCGCTGATCGCCTGTACCGTCATACAAGAGCTCAAAGCGCTGGGCGCGAATCCGTTTATTTTTCCCTGCATGGGCAGTCACGGCGCGGCCACCGCCGAGGGTCAGAAAAAAGTGCTGGAAGCCTATGGCATTACGCAAGCGGCGACCGGTGTGCCGATTCGCGCAACCATGGATACAGTGATCGCCGGTCACTTGGATGACGGCACGCCGGTGCATATGGACAAATTCGCCGCGGAAGCTGAAGCCATTGTCGTCATCAATCGCATCAAGCCCCATACCAGTTTTCGCGGTGCGACCGAAAGCGGCCTGACCAAAATGCTCGCCATCGGCATTGGCAAGATCGTCGGCGCGGCGACTTATCACACCCACGGCATGGACATGTTTCCCGAGTTGTTGCCTAAGGTGCGCAACGTGAATATTTCCGCGCGCAATGTGTTGTTCGGCGTCGGCATTGTGGAAAACGCCTACGATGAAACGGCCCATGTGGAAATCGTCCCGGCGGAAAATTTGGCGACCCGAGAGCCGGTGCTGCAAACCATGGCGAAAGGCATGATGCCGCAATTATTTTTCGATGAGATCGACGTGCTCATTATCGACGAAATGGGCAAGAATATTTCTGGCGCGGGCTTTGATCCCAACATCGTCGGTCGCAATCGACGCGCGGTGCCCTGGCCGGCAATACCTGCGGTGAAAAAAATCGTCGTGCTCGGCTTAACGCGCGTCACCCACGGCAATGCCACGGGCATTGGCGCCGCCGACGTCATCACCATGCGCTTGTACAAAGAGCTGGACGTCGCTTCGACCTACGCGAACGTCATCACCTCCATGAACCTAGACGGTGGCTGCATTCCCATCGTGATGAATAACGATCACGACGCCATCGCCCTCGCCGTCAAAACCGTGGTGCGAGTAAAGCCCGAAAATTGCCGCATCGTGCGCATACGCAACACGCTGCATCTCGCGGAAATCGAAGTGTCGGAAACGATGCTCGCGGAGGTGCGGCGCCAGCCCGAGCGTTTCGAGCTAATCGAAAGCCCGCGGGCCTGGTCGTTTGATGCGCAAAGCAATCTTGCGCCGCTGGTAGGGAGCTTGCACGCCGCTGCCTGATATGGAAACGCCTATGGATGGCAAGCGATTTAACTTCGACTTATTGTTACGCCCGGACCTGCCGCGTGCATCACCGCCATGGAACGGTTTTCCAAAGTATAACTTTGTCGGCGGTCACAACGATGCGGATAGTGTGCCGGTCGAGGGATTGATTAGCGCGGCGACCAAGGTGTTGCAGCGGGAAGGCAAGACTCTCTCAACCTATGGACTGCAGAGCGGCCCTTTAGGCTATCGCCCGCTGCGCGAGTTCATCGCCGCTAAACTCGCGAAAGACGCGGGAATGAATTGCTCGATCGACGAGATCCTCATCACCTCGGGGTCGTTGCAGGGACTGGATCTGGTCAACCAGGTGCTGCTGTCGCCGGGTGACACGGTAATCGTCGAACAGATGACCTATGGCGGGGCTATTTCGCGGCTCAAGCGCATCGGTGTCAACATCGTCGGGGTGGCGCTGGATAACGATGGCTTGAGCGCCATCGAACTTAAGAATGCGCTTGCTGACCTTAAGCGCCGTGGCGTCCGGCCGAAATATATCTACACCATTCCGACCGTGCAGAATCCGACTGCAACCGTCATGAGCGAAACTCGGCGCACCGCGCTGCTCGTGCTTTCTCAGGAATACGGCGTACCCATTTTCGAGGACGATTGCTACGCAGACCTGACCTGGAACGGCGAGCGTCCACGGGCGTTACATGCAATGGCCGACGATGGCCGCGTGATTCACATCGGCTCGTTTTCTAAATCCGTCGCGCCGGCGCTACGTATCGGTTTTCTCGTCGCTGGCTGGCCTGTCATGAGCCGCATCCTAGCGATCAAGGGCGACGGTGGCTCAGGTGCATTAGAGCAAATGGTCCTCGCCGAGTATTGCACGAGTCATTTTGATACGCACGTGAGTGCGCTCAGAAAAACGCTGCGACGGAAATTGGACACGTTAGTGGACGCCTTACGTACGCATTTCGGTGCCGATGCAAAAATCGATGAACCGGCGGGCGGCATTTTTCTGTGGGTAACCCTACCGGAGAAGGTCGACACGACACGGCTGGCAGAGGTTGCCGCGCAAGCCGGCGTTGCGATCAATCCGGGGGCCGAGTGGATGACCGATACAACGGCCGGCGAGTCACGACTGCGCGTGTGTTTTGCGCATCCGAACGAGCAGACGATCCGCGAAGGCGTGGCCAGGCTCGCCGAGATTAGTCACGAGCAATTCGGCATCCCCGCGCGCCTTACGCCTGCATACCGCTAGTGCATTCCGCTGCATGAAGGCTTCAACACCATGCTCACACCACACTGTTGCCCAGCTCGCAAGCCACGCGAGAAGCTATCTTTATGGCAGTATGTTCTTATCGTCCTAATTGTCCGGGACTTGCAGTTTGAATAACACTGTTAACTAAGAGGATAGTCATGAAACAAACCCGATTAAACGGCTGGAAACTCGCTACACAATTCACACTTGCGTTGATTGCGATAGTCCTATGCGCCACCGCCTACGCCGAAGAGCCCACGCTGCGAGCACTCAAAACTCAAGGGGCGCAACTCCTGTCCAAAGACGATCTCATGGCCTTGCTGTCCGCTGCCAGCTTGATGCGACAGTTGGAGCGGGGGGACGTACACATCAACACCCTAAAGGATGGCTCGCTCAACGCCTACTATCAAAGCAAGATGCGCAACGTGAACCAGATCAAAGGCTACGGGACATGGAAGGTCAACGACGACGGCAAATACTGTTTCGATATCAAATGGAACCGAGGTTTTGAAGATGTCAGCGGTTGCCGCAGCATGTACAAGGCCGGGGAAGACTACTACGGCGCAGGATCCGACGCCGATGACACGAAGCTGTATCACTACAAAATTTCGAATTAGAAATCGTACGGATGAAGGGGGATGACTCCCCTCATCCCCGGGACGTCGATGCTCACGTTACAGTAAAGCAGGGGGCGCTGGGTAAGGTGGTAATCGATCTCGGCGGCGATATGTGAGGATTGAAGATCAAAGGAAGACAACATGACATCGAGTTTGTTGAAGGGCGATACCGCCCTTCTCACCGGTGCAGCTTTGGGCATAGGCTGAGGCATTGGGCAAATGTTTGCCCGCAAGGGCGCGCGGTCGGCCAGCAGATAAAGACCGGCAAATCCGTGGCCGCATGCTCTACATCACGTCGCTGCATGCCGAGTCGCCGCGCAATTTGCCGCATTACAGCGCCTCCAAAGGCGGCGAAACCATGATCATGAAGGAACTCGCGCGCGCTCGGGCCGCACGGCATCCGCGTCAACGCGATCGCGCCGGGTGCGATTCCCGGCGGGGTTTCAAGGCCGATGTCTCGGCGCTGATCCCGGCGATTGCGATGCGGCGCATGGGCGCACCAGAAGACATGGCGAACATGGCGGTGGCGCTGGTGAGCGAGAGATTTTCGGCTTGTGTCACCGGCACGACCGTGGCGGTCGACGGCGGCTTGGCGCTCTATAATTGGATTCCTACAGCTGCGCAGAACTGCGTCGGCTACCCAGTGGTAGGGCAAACAGCGTTATCGTTTGCCCAAGCGGTGAGTTCCAACCGTTATAGCGTGGGCACAAATAATGTGCCCACCCTAACTGGCTGCTATGAACTCCAGCGCCAGCGGCCACTCATTCCGGATTCCACAGCGCGCCATCCGGATTACGATTTCATTTCATTCACGCCATTGGCCTGTGATCCAATAGCAGCGGGCGTCTCCAAGGTATATGCTCTACGGAGCAATATCCACGCCGCTTCTGGCGATGCCGTAAAATAATTGTAGCGCGTCCGCGATGACTACCCATCGCCGCGATGGAGTGCAGCGCAATTTAGGAGATGTTGCCCCATTTCATTGCATTCCATACCCGCCACGATTTTTCAGTGTCGATTTTCTTTACACTTTCTGACGCACGAGCATAACAAATTCAACAGAGCTTACCCAGCGCATCCACAATTTTGTTGCATATCGTTGAGTTGACGGTGTTATAGCATCACACTGTTGCCAACAGCCGACAGGCGTCGTGGCGGCCGCACAAAGATAGGGCACGTCATTCTCACTCCGTGTCGATTTTCTTTACACTTCTCCGGTCTGTTTAGACCCGACCTTCGTTAATCATGTGATCTCGCTTCACTAAATTTATCGGTACGATCTTTGCCTCGCTTTAAGACCTGGACTTCGAGGCTGGAACCTTACCTTTGTTAACTTCAGGAGACAAGCATGGGAATACTACCCTCAAGATTCACTAACCCCGGTACCTGGCGGCAAGCGACGCTTGCGGTAATTTGCTCGCTAGCGGTTCCTGCCAGCGCCGCGCCGTTTTCATTTAGCACCGGCAACCCAGATGGCTTAATCGCAACGGCTTCGCGTCCATCCAGCGCCAGCAAAATCGAAATCGAGTCTGCCGACGATTTCATCCTGACAACGCCCACCAACATCAACCACGCAACTTTTACGGGTTTACTTCCTTCGCGCACGCTTCTGGGCGACATCGACAATGTCCGCGTGGAAATTTATCGAGTGTTCCCGAAGGACTCGGCTAACCCACCATCCGGCAATGTACCCACGCGGGTGAACTCGCCTTCCGATGTGGCGTTCGCCGAACGTGACGTCGCGGGCAACACCTTGTCGTTCACCACCACCACTCTCAACGCCGACTTTGCAGCGGCGAACTCCATCGTCAATGGCATCAATAAGATCCCCGATCAAACCACCGGCGGTGAAGGTGCGGTAAGGGGCGAAGAAGTGCTGTTCGATATCACCTTCAACAGTGCCTTGTCATTGCCGGCAGACCACTACTTTTTTATTCCACAAGTCGAGTTGAGCAACGGCGATTTCCTGTGGTTGTCCGCACCCAAGCCCATCGACGCATCGGCTACGCCGTTCGTTCCCGACTTGCAAAGCTGGATACGCAACGAAAATCTGGCGCCGGACTGGTTGCGCATGGGAACGGACGTCGTAGGAGCGGGCGCGTTTAACGCCGCGTTCTCGTTGAACGGCCAGACGATCCCAGAGCCCGCAACGCTTGCCCTGCTTGGTGTGGGTTTGATTCTCCTCGCGCGTGGGCGCAAACGACGTCTGAAC
>JBDSJK010000170.1:0-3984 GCA_039917535.1 Burkholderiales bacterium | reverse complement strand
TATGCCGCAGCGGGGGCACCTGTCCTGTCACGCTTGAGCAATTGCCCCAAGCGCACCATGTTGTACACCAGCTTCATCATGCTGATTTTGACTTGTGCGCGCAGCAGGCCAATGGTGCGCACGGTATGCCCACCCATTTGGGCTTGTGCGCCCAAGACGTGTCCGACTCGCGCGCGAACTTTGGACTTTTCTTTGTTTGATGCCTTCTGCTTATCGGTCAGCGGATGGTTAGGGGCCCCTTTCCCGCAGATCCGGCTGGGGATGTCAGCGGCGGCTCATCGGTCTTCTTGTGCCGATGACCGATAGGCGCTGTCCGCATAGATGGCGCGCTTCCTGCGGCTCTCATCCGCGGCCTGATCGGGGAGCACGTCGAACACCTGGCTGTCATGCACTGCGGCATCCGTGACGTAGCTTTGCACCTATTTATGGGCTTGATCTGCGTTGACGTGGTTCTTGTAGCCGTAATAGTTTTCGTGGTTCTTCTTGGTCTAACGGGCATCTACCTCTTTTTGACGACGCATCGGTTTCGCTGATTCCGCTTGCCGGTCCGCCGGCGTTTGGCATGCCTTGATTTGGGTGTTCTCTTCGCGGTTATTGCGTTAGCGCGGCACTTCAACAAAGGTGGCGTCAATCATTTGACCCGCACGCGCCACAAAGCCTTGCACCGCCGGTTGCTCATGGAATCCGGCAAACAACACTTCGACCCGCTTCAGTTCCTTGAGTCGCTCACGAAACAGCCGCACGGTTTTGGCATCCGGCACGCGGTCTTCTAACTGCAATCACAGGAAGCGCATGAAGGAGAGTCGGTCGCGTATCGGGTATTAGATGCGATCATCGGACAGGTGGTGCAGTGGTTGCAGCACCAGCAGCTTGAACATGAGCACCACATCAATCGGACGCGCGCCGGCATTGCTTTTCCGCGCCTTCTCATGCACCCGGGAAAGATCAGGCCGGAACCCTTCCCGGTTGATTTGTTCATTCAATCCAACCAATGGGTCACCCCATTTGGGTGAGCTTGGTGGTGCGTTCCGCTATGTCAAAAAAACCAGGTTGCCTTTTGCCTTTCATCTTCTGCACTCGTTCTCTAGTCGGCCTCGGTACCTAACGTTTCACCTTCTCGTCCGGGGACCTGAAACAGAACAATTTATTGAATTTTTAGAGATGCCCATATAGCTGTGCCAGTCCAAGCAATAACGCCTTTGCGATCCTTGCCCCGGTTGAGTATTGTCTCGGAACCAGCCCCACCCAAGCCCCGCTTGCCGAGCGTTCTCGAAGTTGCAGGGATCCCCAACGTTGGCCTTGGTCCACTACCGGGAATCTTCTCCAACTTACGGCTGTGCTCGTCGTTGCGATACCACAAAACAATGTCCTTCTCTAACTCCGTCACCCGACGATCTAACTCCTTCAAGTGGTCCAATAGCCCCACAAAAAGCTGTCTGACCGACTCAGGCAATTCGTTCTCCCCATCTTCCAAGACCTCCCGCAAGCGCTTAAAAAGCTGACTGATGCTGATCGGGATCACTTGCCCAAATTTCACCAGCAACCCTCGAATCTGATTAGCCTGTACCGTGCGCGCCTTGACCAGCCCCTGGCTTACCCGATGCAGCACTAACACCGGAGTCCTGTGTGGCGTAAATCAATAGTGGTGCTGCAACAGGACTGGCGAGCGTAATGCCGAAAAGCTGAAAGTACCTCATGTCCCTTTGGACCCGCACGACCGAAATTGTTCTCCATTTTCGTATCCGGATGTTGCGTCCCCCCACCGGTCGGCGACTCGTGGCTTCGTCCGCAACGCACAGACAGCAACTTATTGGATCGTTTGTGTCATTCCAGGGTGCCGAGGTGATAACCGTGGCGGCGCTGTGACTCAATCGCCAGCAGCGGAAGGTTTCGATTATCCGATCATCGTTTTGGGATCGAGCCAAAGGTCAAACTCCTCAACGGAAACGTAGCCCAGCGCAATCGCAGCCCCTTTCAACGTCGTACCTTCGTGGTGGGCCTTCTTGGCGATTTCGGCTGCCTTGTCATAGCCGATGTGGGGAGTTAGCGCCGTGACCAGCATGAGCGAGCGCTCAACCAAGCTTGCGATCCGCTCGGTATTGGCTTCGATTCCGATCGCACAATAGTCGTTAAAGCGCGCGGTGCCGTCGGCCAATAAACGCACGCTCTGCAAAAAATTGTGAATGATGAGTGGCTTGCAAACGTTCAATTCCAAGTTGCCGAGCGAACCCCCAAAGTTGATGGCAACGTCATTGCCCATCACTTGGCAGCACCCCATGATAAGCGCCTCGCACTGGGTTGGATTCACTTTTCCCGGCATAATCGAGCTACCCGGCTCGTTCTCCGGAATGCGCAGTTCGCCCAGTCCGCAACGCGGCCCCGAGGCGAGCCAACGGATATCGTTAGTGATTTTCATTAAGGAAGCGGCTAGGGTTTTGAGTGCCCCGTGGGCATAAACCAGCGCATCATGAGCGGCGAGCGCCTCGAACTTGTTCGGTGCGCTCACTAACGGCAGCCCGACTGCACGCCCAATTTCCATGGCAACCCGTGGGCCAAACTCGCGATGCGTATTGATCCCGGTGCCAACGGCCGTGCCACCGATGGCCAATTCATAAAGATGAGGAAGGACCGCTTCGATGCGCGCAACGGCATGATCGAGCTGCGTCGTATATCCAGAAAATTCTTGGCCTAAGGTGAGCGGTGTGGCGTCTTGCAAGTGTGTGCGCCCTATTTTTACGATCGCAGCGAACTCGCCGCATTTGCGCGCTAGCGTATCACGCAACGCCTGCAGCGCCGGTAGCAAGTGTTCAACCAGTCCACGTAAGGCCGCCACATGCATGGCGGTCGGGATCACGTCGTTGGAGGACTGCCCCAGGTTAATATGGTCGTTGGGATGTACTAAACGTGTCACCCCCCGCTCTCCGCCGAGCAATTCGCTCGCGCGGTTCGCAAGTACCTCGTTCATGTTCATGTTGGTATGCGTGCCCGAGCCTGTTTGCCACACCACCAACGGAAATTCCTCATCGTGCCTGCCCGCGATTATCTCTTGCGCGGCAGCAATGATCGCTTCTGCTTGCCTGCCACTGAGCAAATTGAGGTCTCGATTTACGCTCGCCGCTGCGGCCTTGATTAATGCCAACGCCCGCAACAATTCCATAGGCATGCGCTCATGCGAGATCTTGAAGTGTTCCAGCGAGCGTTGTGTCTGGGCGCCCCAATATCGTGTCGCGGCCACACTTATCGTCCCGAAGGTATCCCGTTCCTCTCGATCGCCGTTCATATTTTCTTCCATCTCGCGTCAGTCGAAAGAGACTGATGCTGGAATAATAACTGCCACCAACCACCATGACCAAGCAAATAGACGATACTTCGCGGTAGTCTTATTTCTTTGCGCCGTAGTCGAGTAGCCGTTCGTTCGCCAAGAAGCTTACTCCTTGGTACGACCTTCACGACGACGCTGCTTGTTGACGGTACGCGCCGCAATTTCTTTGGCGCGCTCGGTCGCTATTCCGCGCTCGCCTTCGCTCTCTTTGACATGCTCGTATTGCCGCTGATCCTTGGCGTTCCAGCTCTTAAGCATCTTGCTCTTTGGCATTTCCAACTCCTTTATTACGAATCAAGCGGGCTGAGTGAATAATGTTGCGCCAACACACTCGTAGACAGCATGAACCCAATTGCACGACTCGCTTGACAATTCATCAATGAGTTCTTAGTTAAGGGAAGTTTCCCAATCCATGATTTGACGCTGGGCCTCGTCTTTCGAGTCGTACGCTTCCTATACGCTTCCGATTATATCGGTTACGCCGGCTATTGATAGTTGCAATGTAATCATCGTTGAAGTTGTCCCTTTTTTTTGAGTCTTCGTCAAAGAGTGTGGGTGAATTTGCATGTTATTTAGATTTTGGGGAGCATGGAAGTGAGGATTTTGAGGCGGAGATACTCTTCATCGTGCAAACCATATGCGCGTCGCTGGAGGACACGTAT